>NZ_BTGS01000018.1:0-37306 GCF_042851395.1 Altererythrobacter sp. MTPC7
CTTTCTGGCTTGATGGTACCAAAATCCGTATCGCTGACATCGACACGCCAGAAATTGGCCAGCCCAGATGCGACTACGAGTACGAGCTTGGAATGCGTGCGACCCGCCGATTGGTCGATTTGCTTAATGCCGGGCCATTTGAGCTTCGCACCATCGGAAATCGGGATGAGGACCAGTACGGTCGCAAATTGCGTGTCGTGACACGAAATGGCCGGTCACTAGGCGATCAACTGGTTAGCGAAGGGTTGGCCAGGACGTGGAGCGGAAGACGTGAACCATGGTGCTGAACCGCGATCAGGAACGGTGGGCTGCCGCATTATGGGTGGAAAAGAACCATGGTGATGCGGGGCTCGCCTACATAGCAAAGCAAGTGGAGCGGCTGACCTTGGAGGGTGATGGAGCAGGTGTAGAGACGTGGAAAGCGATCGGTGACCGCTTCGATCAGGTTAGACGCAAGAGCGCCTCGAACTGAGGCCTCAAGGCAATGCGGCAACGGTTTCGAAATCTGGGAATCAGGATTGAGTTTGCCGTTCTGGCATCAGTCTCCTTGGTTGGGCTTCTATTGAGCCTCCGGTCTTGCTTTGGCTGAGCAGCATGAAGGCTCACTGACCTCCGCCGCTGGCAAAGTTCGCCTCTATGACCTTTCCTCCTGAGCGGAGTTCATCAAGATAGTCGCTCCACCATTGAGCCATACGCACCCTCTCATCCCAGTGCTTACCCCGGTGGTAAATGCCGCGCACCGCATTGCTGTCACCGTGCGCCAAGGCGCGCTCGATTGCATCAGGATTCCACAGTCCTGACTCGTTGAGGAATGTCGAGGCCGTTGCTCGCAGACCGTGGGCGGTGACCTCATCCTTGGAATATCCCATCCGGCGAAAAGCGGCATTCAGGGTGTTCTCGCTCATAGGACGCTTTGAAGTCCGAGCCGAAGGAAACACATATCCTTCATAGCCTAGCATCTCGGCTAAGTCTGTCAGAAAGCTTATGACCTGTTTCGAAAGAGGGACGGCGTGCGCACGGCGAGCCTTCATTTTTCCTGCGGGGATCTTCCAGACACCATCGACAAGGTCGACCTCGCGCCACTCGGCATGCCTGAGTTCGCCAGGTCGTACGAAGACATGAGGAGCAATCTGCAACGCGAACTTCGTCACCATGTAGCCGGTGTAGTCGTCGATTGCCCGTAGCAGGCCGCCAAGTTCCTTGGGTTCCAGAATTGCCGCATAATGGGTGGCCTTCGGCGTTATCAGTGCGCCTTTGAGCATACTGGTCGGATCGGATTTGCAGCGAGTTGTCGCAACGCCATATCTGAAGACCCTGCCCGCGAACGAACGACACTTTTTCGCGGTTTCGTGTTTCCCGGTGGCCTCGAGCCGCTTGAGAGGAGCCAAGACTTCAAAGGGCTCGATCTCATGAATGGGTCGGTTTCCAATTGCCGGTGCCAGCTGGTCTAGAAAGTAGTTGGCCTTTACGATCGTGGCCTCAGCTCGGCCATTCTGAACCATCATCTGCTCGATGTATTCGCGGGCCACCGTCTCGAAGGTCTGCGCGGAGAGAAACTCCTCGCGTATCTTCTGCTTGCGTTTCTCAAAGGCAGGGTCCCGACCTGAGGCAACAGCCTGGCGCGCCTCAAAGGTCACGTCCCGCGCTTCCTTAAGACTGATTTCCGGGTAGCTGCCGATCGCAAGCTTCTTCTCAACTTTGCCGATACGATAGCGGAAACGCCACAGCTTACTGCCTGCCGGCGTGACTTCAATATAGAGGCCTCGCTGGTCGGCGACCTTGTACGATTTGGTTTTCTTCTTGAGGGCTCGGAGCCGAGTTTCGGTGAGAGGCATGTGCGGGCCTTTTCCCAATGTGGTTTTCGCAAAGGCCCGCAAAAGGCCCGCAAAAATGTCTGGAACCCCCGAGAACAAACGGGACGATCCGGAACGACCGAAGGGCGGAATCCCTAGGGTTTCTGCGGGTTTTATAGATTATCTGGGAGAACAAGAGAAGAACAAATGGTGCGGTCGAGAAGACTCGAACTTCCACGGCCTTTCGGCCACAACGACCTCAACGTTGCGCGTCTACCAGTTCCGCCACGACCGCACACTGATCGAACGAAGGACAGCGCCTTCGCCCTGGTAGGTGCGCGCCCTTAGCAACCGGTTTTCCCTATCGCAAGCGCCCATCGCCATCTCCGGCAATAAGAAGGGTGCGTAAGATGTGACGCTGCCCCCGTCCCGCCGCGGGACCGGGTTAACAACCGGCTTGCAGGCATGGTGAACGGACCGGAAAGGTTTGGCCATGACGCCAGCGTTCGCCCTCATCCTTGTCGCTACCGCCAGTCAGGGCGGGGATGGCGTCGTACGGGAAGGGCAGCAAAGCGTACGCGAAAGCACGATCCGTTCCGAAGCGCGTGCCGCTGTCACGATCCTGAAGCCGGAGATCATCGATTTCTCAGAGATGAAGGGGCGGGGCGAGAGAGCCCGTATCCGCCGCGACGCAGACGGGACGGTGTGGCTCGAATTCAGCTGAGCGGCGCGGGGGGCAATCGCCCCTCAGTCCGGCTTCCAGCCGATCTCTGCAAACTTGGCGGATTTCGGGACGTCGGTCACCGCTTCGTTGATCGCGACGCTTTCGCCCGGGGCCAGCGTTTGCGCCGCGGGCACGACTTCCCAGCTGAATACGATCCGCTCCCGCGCATCGCGCAGCACGATCAGGACAGCGGGAACCCGCGCCGTTTCGCGCCCGACATTGGTGATGGTCCCGCTGGCGCCGAAGAATTCCGTGCCGTTGGGCAGGGTACGGCGGTCCTGCCGGTCGGCCGGGAAGTCCAGCACCAGGTCGGGCTGCTCGACCGCAAAAGTCGGGCGGCTGACGGGGACCCAGTCGGGCATGCCCCAGTAGCTGACGGCGCCGACCACGCCGAGCGCGACAAGGGCGAATACCGCGCCTGCTGCGGTCCACACTTTCAGCGGATTGCGCCGGGGCCGGAAAGGCGGCTCGTAATCGAACTGCGAGCGATCGGGGTCGATGGCGGGGATCGGCTGGGGTTCGGGCCGTGTGTCGGTAACAGGCGGCGGGCCTTCGAACCCGCTGTCTTCCGGCTCGGGAGAAGCCGCGTGCGGTTCGGCGGTTGCCGGGCTGGCAGGCTCGCTCGGCTGAGCGGCGGCAGGTGTTTCCGACTGGCGAGCTACGGGGTCGGCCGGTGCCGGTGCAGGCTGCGGCCTTGCGGTGGAGGATGCGCTGGACCGCGCGGGCTCCGGCGGGGGTGCCGTGGTTGGCGTCGCAGGAGCCGCGGGACCTGCGTCCTGGGATGCAATGACCTGTTCGGCGCCGGGGCCTTCCTGGAACCAGCTATGCTTGCACTTGGCGCAGCGTACCGTCCGCCCCTCCACGCCCACGGCGCTGTCGGGCACGACATAGCGCGTGTTACAGGCGGGGCAGGCAATGATCATGACGTCATTTCCTTACGGCGGTTCCAGAATCCTTGGCAAGCTCGCCTGTGGGGATGCGGGGCAGAACGCGCCTTTTTTCCACATGGAAGGCCCGCTATAGCGCGCTTCGACCATGTCAGTTTCATATCGCAAGTTTCGCCGGAGGGCAGGCCAGCATGGCAGGTGACGACGGCGAAGTCGTAGGGTTCGACAATGTCGGGCTGCGTTATGGCACGGGCAAGGAGGTGCTGAGCGATGTCTCGTTCACGCTCTTTCCCGGCAGCTTCTATTTCCTGACCGGGGCCAGCGGTGCGGGCAAGACCAGCCTGCTGAAACTGCTGTACCTCGCCCAGCGCCCCTCGCGCGGGCAGATCCGGATGTTCGGCACCGACGTCATCACGCTGCCCCGTGCGCGCCTCCCCGGATTTCGCCGCCGGCTGGGCGTGGTGTTCCAGGATTTCCGGCTGGTCCCGCACCTGTCCGCCTATGACAATATCGCGCTTCCGCTGAGAGTGGCGGGCGTGCCCGAAGCCGATCTCCATCGGCCGGTCACCGACATGCTGGACTGGGTCGGCCTGTCGCATCGGACGGAGGCGCGCCCGGCCACGCTTTCCGGCGGTGAACAGCAGCGCGTTGCCATTGCGAGAGCGGTCATCGGCCGGCCCGACATGCTGCTGGCGGACGAGCCGACAGGTAACGTCGATCCCGAAATGGCGGTGAAGCTGCTGCGCCTGTTCGAAGCGCTCAACCGCCTGGGCACGACGGTCGTGGTGGCCACCCACGACCTGCACCTGCTCCAGAAGGTCCCCAGTTCCATGATCATGCGGCTGGACAAGGGGCGGCTGTCCGATCCCACCGGCGCACTGCGCTACCCGCCGAGGCCGCGCAGCGGGGGCGGTTCGTCCGGGGCGGAGCCTGTGCGTTGACCGAGAGCAGGAAATCCAGGCCGCCGGTGATCTCGCGCGCGATCGAGCGGGGGCTATCGCCTTTCCGCGGCAGCGCGGCGCAGGAGCTGGTGCCGCAGGCGCGGCTCGCCGGGCCGATGCCGTGGGTGATCGCGATCATGGTGGCGCTGACCGTCATTGCCACCGCTGCCGGACTGGCGCTGACCAACCTTGCGGGCGGGGCCCGTGACGAACTGGCAGGCGGTGCCACCGTCCAGATCATCGAGGCAGAGCCCGGCGAACGGGCACGGCAGGCGCAGGCTGCGCTCGACACGCTGGCCGAATTTCCGGAGGTCGCCGCCATGCGCCTGGTCCCGCCGGAGGAGGTGGAACAGCTTCTGGAGCCATGGCTGGGCACGGGCACCGCGGGCGAAGCCGTGCCGGTCCCTGCGCTGATCGACCTTCGCCTTCGCGGCGATGCCACGCCCGACAAGCTGCGACGCCTGCGCGCCGCCTTGTCGAGTGTAGCACCAGACGCCCGGATCGATGCGCAGGCCAGCTGGCTGCGGCCCATCTTCACCGCGATCGCGTCGCTGCAATGGCTTGCACTGGCGCTGGTCGTGCTGCTGTCGCTGACCAGTGCCGCAGCCGTTTTCCTGTCCGCCCGCAGCGCCCTCGGAAGCAATCGCAGCACGATCGAGATCGTCCATCTTCTGGGCGGTACGGATCACCAGATCGCCCGTGTGTTCCAGCGGTCGGTCGGCTTCGATGCCGCTTTGGGAGCAGGGGCGGGGCTCCTCCTCGGCATGATCGCCGTGCTGGTCCTTGGGCAGCAATTCGCGCAGCTGGGATCGGGCATGGTCGCGGGCGGCGGGCTGGACTGGACCGACTGGCTGGCAGTCGCCATGGTGCCGCTGGCCGCTGTAGCGCTGGCCATGCTGACTGCGCGTCTGACCGTCCTCTTCGCGCTCAGGAACATGCTGTGACGGGCCGGTTTGTCGCCATCGTGGTCCTGGCCTGGATGCTGGGTTTCGTGTGGTTCGCAGCCGCGCTGCCGCAGCCTGTGGCCGAGGTAGAGACCGACGCCATCATCGTGCCGACCGGCGGGCCGGGCCGGATCGAGCGCGGCCTGGCGCTGCTGGAAGACGGGCAGGCCGGTTTCATGCTGGTCACCGGTGTATCGACCCAGGTGACACCGGGCGAATTCGCTGCGGAATTCGATGTTCCGATGGACCTGATGGAATGCTGCATCACCCTTGGCTTCGATGCCCTGGACACGCGCGGCAATGCGCGGGAGACCAGCCGATGGGTCGGCGACAACGGTCATGATCGCCTGCGACTGGTCACCACCGACTGGCATATGCGGCGCGCCTCTGGCGAGCTGTCGCGCACCCTTCCGGACGATGTCGTGATCATTCAGGACGCCGTGCCGTCCGAACCGTCTTTCGGCACGCTGTTCCTCGAATATCACAAGCTCCTGGCCAGCCGCGCCGTCCAATGGATGCCGGGACTCGACTGATGCACGTCCTGCGCAGCCTCCTGTTCTATCCGGTCTTCTACGTCGTCAGCAGTTTCTACGTCATTGCGGCGGTGGCCGCGATGGCGGTCGACCGGTCATGGCTGCGCCGCGTGGTCAGTGGCTGGGGCAGGTTCCACCGTGCGTGCTGCCGTGTCCTGCTGGGGATCGACGTGGTGCAGGAAGGCGGTCCGCTGGACGAGCCTGCGCTTTATGCCATCCGGCACGAAAGCTTCTTCGAGGCGATCGATGCGCCGGCGCTGTTCCACCTGCCGTCCGTGTTTGCGAAGCGTGAACTGTTCAACCTGCCGGGCTGGGGCAGGGCGGCGATCGCCTATGGCCTGATCCCGGTCGCCCGTGACGGCGGGGCAAAGGCCCTGCGCGAATTGATACACGAGGCGAGGCGCAAGGCGAAGGAAGGGCGCCCGCTCGTCATCTTTCCCGAAGGCACACGCGTGCCACACGGCGAACGCCGGAAATTGCAGTCGGGCTTTGCGGGCATCTACAAGATGGTCGGGCTCCAGGTGGTGCCGGTCGCGGTCAATTCCGGTCCGCTGTATCACCGCCTGTGGAAGCGCCGAGGCCAGATAACCTACCGCTTCGGGGAGCCCATTCCGCCCGGCCTGAAGCGCGAAGAGATCGAGGCCCGGGTCGAAGAGGCAATCAACGCGCTGAGCGCTGCCTAGCCTGCGGGATGCCGGCCTGCCATTTCGGCGATGGCTGCTGCAATCGCGTCCATGTCCTCGGCCGTTCCGATGGTGATACGCAACCCGTGGCCCAGTCCCTGCGACGGCAGGTGCCGAACGGCATAGCCTCGCTCCGCCAGCCCATGCAGGGCATCGCCTGCGCTCAGTTCGCCTTCGAACAGGACGAGCACGAAATTCGCCTCGCTCGGCAGGGGGCGGATACCATGATTCCCAAGCGCCGCCATGCGCTGCGCGAAGCGGGTGCGTTCGTTCGCATTGTGCTCGCGTGACCGGTCGATGAACCCTGTATCGCGGGCAGCGGCGATGGCAGCGCGCTGGCCGCTCTGCGTCACGTTGAAGGGGCCGCGGATCCGGTTCAGCGCGTCGACCAGCGGCGGGGCGCCATAGCCCCAGCCGATACGCTCTCCGGCGAGGCCGTAGATCTTGGAAAAGGTACGCGTGACGAGCACGTTCTGCGTCCGCTCTGCCAAAGCCAGGGCGTGCGCCGCCTCTGCATCCTCCAGATATTCTGCATAGGCCTGGTCGAGGACGAGCAGGATGTCACCGCGTAAGCCGGCGTGAAGCCGTTCGATCTCGCGGGGGGGGAGGTAGCTGCCGGTCGGGTTGTTCGGATTGGCAATGAAAACGACGCGGGTCCGGTCCGTGACGGCAGCCAGCAATGCGTCGACATCGGCACCGTAATCCGCATCTTCGGCCTCGACCGGGTCGGCTCCGCAGCGGCGCGCGGCAATAGGATAGACGGAGAAGGAGTAGCGCGGGAACAGAACCTCGTCCCCGGGCCCGGCAAAGGCCTGCGCCGCGAGGTTCAGCAATTCGTCGGACCCTGTTCCGCACACGATCCGCGCCGGGTCCAGCCCGTGCAATTCGCCCAGTACGGCGCGCAGGTTTGCGGCGTCCGGGTCGGGATAGCGGGCCGGTTCGTGACCTGCAGCCAGCACGGCAAGAGCATCCTCGCTGCAACCCAGCGGGTTCTCGTTGGCCGACAGCTTGGTCAGAACCTTGCCATCGCTGCCCGTCGCCCGGCCCGGGACATAGGCATGGATGTCGGCGATCCACGGCTTGATCTGCGGTGTCTTTTCCATCGTGGCACGGCCCATAGCGCAGGGGCGCTGCGCAGGACAGCGCGATTGACAGCAAAAGACCGCTCCCCCAATCGGCCATACCGATGGCAAGTCTCCACCAGCCCACGACGATGCGCCTGCCGCAGCCGCTGCCGCTCGACGGCGGGGAGGCGCTGCATGACGTGGACATCGCCTACGAGACTTACGGAGAGCTGGCGGCGGACCGCTCCAACGCGATCCTCGTCTGCCATGCGCTGACGGGGGACCAGTACCTTGCCAGCACTCATCCCGTCACGGGGAAGCCCGGCTGGTGGGAACGCATGGTCGGCCCCGGCAAACCGATCGATACGGACCGATTCCATGTGATCTGCGCAAATGTCATCGGCAGCTGCCTCGGCTCGACCGGCCCTGCTAGCCTGGCCCCGGACGGACAGCCATATGGTATGCGGTTCCCGGTCATCACGATCCGCGACATGGTTCGCGGGCTGGTCGGGCTGCTCGACGCGATGGATATTGCCCGGCTCCATGCGGTCGTGGGCGGATCGATGGGCGGCATGCAGGCGTTGAGCCTGGCGGCCAATTTCCCGGATCGTGCAGCCCGGGTGCTCGCCATCGCGACGACGGCCCGCCATTCGGCCCAGAACATCGCGTTCCACGAAGTCGGCAGGCAGGCGATCATGGCCGATCCGGCGTGGCGCGGGGGAGCCTATTACGGGCATGACGATGCCCCCGGGGCCGGATTGGCGGTGGCCCGGATGGCGGCGCACATCACCTATCTTTCGGAAGAGGGGCTGACGGAGAAGTTCGGTCGCCGCCTGCAGGACAGGGACGCGCCCGGTTTCGGCTTCGACGCGGATTTTCAGGTAGAAAGCTATTTGCGCTACCAGGGTAGCGGTTTCACCCGGCGGTTCGATGCCAACAGCTACCTTTATATCACGCGGGCGATGGATTACCTCGACCTGGCACAGGAACACGGCGGATCATTGGCGGAGGCGTTCCGGGCCAGCGATGCGCGGTTCTGCCTCGTCAGTTTCGATACCGACTGGCTCTACCCGACAGAGGACAGTCGCCACGTAGTCCACGCGCTGAACGCGGTGGCAAAGCCGGTCAGTTTCGTGGAGCTGTCCGCACCTTTCGGACATGACAGCTTCCTGCTCGACGTGCCGGCGCTGGACCGCGTGGTGAAGGGTTTCATCCATGGCTGATGCCGCTTCGAAACTGCGCCCCGACCTCGCCACCATCCTGCGGCGGATAGAGCCGGGCTGCAAGGCGCTCGACGTCGGCTGCGGCGACGGCGAATTGATGGCGGCGCTGCGCGATCGGCAGGTCGATGCACGGGGGATCGAGATCGACCCGGAATGCGTCGCGGCGTGCGTCGGACAGGGTCTGAGCGTGGTGCAGGGGGATGCGGACCGGGACCTGACCTTCTATCCGGACGGCGCTTTCGATTATGCCATCCTGTCGCAAACCCTGCAGACCGCGGCGCGGCCCGACCATATGCTGCGCGAATTGCTGCGGGTGGGGAACCGCGCTTTCGTCAGCTTCCCCAATTTCGCGTATTGGCGCATGCGCTGGGCGCTGATGAGCCGTGGGCGGATGCCGGTCACGCGGCATCTGCCGGTAAGCTGGTACGAAACCCGCAATATCCACCACGTGACGGTGCGCGATTTCGAAGCGCTGGCCAGCGATCTGGGCGTCGGTATCGAACGACGCTGGTTCTTCACGCAGGACCGGGAGATCGCGGATCGCGGGGCCAATTGGAGGGCGGAATACGCCCTGTTCGAAATCGGCCACTGACCGGCCATCGCTGAAGGCAAAGACTATTTGGCGGCGACAGGCTTTTGGGCTTCGCAAAGCGCGATAAGCTGCTATTGCGAGCCTTTAGCAATAAAAGGTAGTTCCCATGAAAAAGATCGTCCTGTCCGCCGCGCTTGCCGGCACCGCCCTTGGCCTTGCTGCCTGTTCCGACAATACGGCGAGCGATGCCGATACGATGCAGGAAGGTGAAGTTGCCGAGACCGACGCTGCAGGCGATGTCGATGCAGCCGCCGCGACCGGCGTTCTCGATGCCAACGAAGCCAGCGCGGAAGACCTTGCAGGCGTCGAGGGCGTGACCCCCGAACTGGCAAAAGCCATCGTCGCAGGCCGCCCGTATGAAAGCGCGACCGCGTTCAACGCTGCGCTGCTCGAATCGGTCGGTGAAACCGAAGCAGCCACCCTGCGCGAACGCATTTTCGTGCCGATCAACCTCAACACCGCGACGCGCGAGGACATCGAACTGATCCCCGGCATGACCGACAAGATGGTCCACGAGTTCGAGGAATATCGCCCTTACGAAGACATGGCCGAATTCGACCGCGAAATCGGCAAGTATGTCGATGCGGAAGAAGTCGCCCGCTTCCGCAACTACGTCACGCTCTGACGTTTTTCCGGCCGAATTGCAGGCCGACCCTCACCGCCTCGATCGCGGCCAGGATCCCGGCGTGGATCCAGGCCGTGGTCGGGTCGAAGGCGGACCAGATCCAGTGCAGGAAGACCAGTATCGCTGCGGGATAGACCAACCGGTGCAGCGTCTTCCATGACCGCTTCAGCATCCGCATGGACGCATCGTTCGATGTAACCGCCAGCGGTATGAACAGGGCAAGGGCGGCCCAGCCTGCCAGCAGATAGAGCTCGCCCGCCTCTGCCAGTATGGCGCCCAGCGACGCCTTCTTCCACGCATAGACGCCGGTATGGCCCGCCGCGTAGGCGAAGCTTGCCACGCCGAGATCGCGTCGATGCCGCATCAGCCAGATTGCAATAGCCGTTTTCCGGAATGCGAGTCGCAGCGGCGTCACGGCCAGTGTCGCCATCAACAGCCACGCGGCCCAGTCGCCGCTGTCGCCGATTGCGTGTCCGTAGCCGTAATCGTCCGGCGTAAAGGCCCAGCGCCCCGCTATCCACGCGCCGGGCAGGGCCAGCACCAGCCAGAAAAGCATACGTCCCGGCCGCAGGGAACCCTTGCGCGTCACTTGTTGCAGATACGCCGGCCGTTGCTGACCCAGCAGCGCCGCGGCGTGTTGTCGCGGATCGTCTTCTCCCGCTGGCAGGTGCTGTCGCAGGAGGAATAGGTCGATTGCGGTACGGGATTGGCCTGCGGCCTGGCGGCGAGGTTTTCCTTCTCGATCTGCGTAGCAAAGGCGCGCGGAACCCGGTTGCAGGCGGTCTTGCCGGCGCGATAGTCCACGCGGTCCGCCGCGTTCCAGAGGCGCGCTTCCTCGGTCCGCGACCAGGCTCCGCCTTCACCGGTCCGCCGGCGGATTTCGTCGCAGGTGATCGACCCGACCGCGGTCAGTGTCGTGACCTGCTCGAGCCGTGCGATGATTGCGCCGTAATCCTCCATGTCCAGCGCTGGCGGCGTGGCGGGTTTCGCAGGCGCTGGCCGGAAAGTCGGAGGTGTGGCAGCAGGCTGGCTTGCCAGGCTGGCCCGGACTTCGGGCAAGATCCGCTCTTTCCATTTGCAGCCCATCGGCTCGCCCATGCGGCAGGCATTGTCGAACGCGATCAGCGCCCAATTGAGGTCCTTTTCGGTCCCCAGTCCCTTGTACTGCAATTCGCCCTTGCGATAGCAGCCCCCTGCCATGTCGTTCCGGCACGCCGCGCTATAATAGCGGTACTGCAGGGCGTGGTCTTCGCGAAAGATGGCAGCGACCGTGCCCCGGCGCAGGCAGGATGGCCCATCGTTGAACCGGTCGCAGCCGATTTCGGCTGCCCTGTTCCGCTCGTCCTGGGGGCGGTCGTTGTCGCGCCAGATTTCACGCCAGCCTTCGGCGGTGGTCGGCTCCGGCTGCGCGAGGAGCGCCGGAACGGGCGTGACAGAGAAGACGGCGAAAGCGGCGAGCGCCACCGCAAGCATCGTCAGGCGTTCAGGTGCTTTGCGTGCCACGCGACATGGTCTCCCATGAATGTCGAGATGAAGTAATAGGAGTGGTCGTATCCGTCCTGCATCCGGATGCTCGCCTGAATGCCCGCCTTGCGGCATGCCAGCGCCAGCAGTCCCGGTTTCAGCTGCTCTTCGAGGAAATCGTCGGCCGTGCCCTGGTCCACCAGTATGTGGGGATGGCGCGCGCCGTCCTCTATCAGGGCGAGGGCATCGTATTCCCGCCACGCCGCCCGGTCGTCACCCAGATATCGGCCAAGCGCTTTCTCTCCCCATGGGACCTGCGATGGTGCGACAATCGGGGCGAACGCGCTGATCGAGCGGAAGCGGTCCGCATTCCTGAGGCCGATGGTCAGCGCGCCGTGCCCGCCCATGGAATGCCCGGTGATAGACTGGCGATCCATGTCGACCGGGAAATGCGCGGCAAGCAGTTCGGGCAGCTCGCTCTCGATATAGGAGCGCATCCGGTAATGCTTCTGCCACGGTTCCTGCACCGCATCGACGTAGAAGCCTGCGCCCTTGCCGAAATCGTATTCGTCTTCGGCGTCGGGCACGTCCTCGCCGCGCGGGCTGGTATCGGGCGCGACGAAGATAATGCCGTGTTCGGCGCAGGCGCGGCGATATTCGCCCTTTTCCGTCACGTTTGCATGGGTGCAGGTGAGGCCCGACAGATACCACAGCACCGGCAGGCGTGCGCCCTCTTCATGCGGCGGGACATAGACCGAGAAGGTCATTTCGGTCCCGGTTTCGGCGGAGGCATGGGAATAGACCCCCTGCACCCCACCGAAGGCGCGATTTTCGCTCAGCGTTTCCACGGCCGCTGCGTCAGCCCATGCGCTTCATGACGCAGATCTTGTTCCCTGCCGGATCGCGCAGATAGGCAAGATACATATTGCCGATCTCGCTCTCGCGGATGCCGGGCGGGTCTTCGATCGCGGTGCCGCCGTTCTCGACGCCCGCCTTGTGCCATGCATCGCCCTGTTCGGGGCTGTCGACGGCGAACCCGATCGTGCCGCCATTGGCGCAGGTCGCATCGTTTCCGTCGATCGGCTTCGACAGCAGGAAGATGCCGCCATTGTGCATGTAGATGACGCGGCCCTTGGGATCCATCGACCCCTCGCGCCCGCCCAGCGCCTTGAAACAGGCGTCGTAGAACTTCTTCGACGCCTCGATATCGTTGGCGCCCAGCATCACGTGACTGAACATGTTATTCCTCTCCTTCCAGAATGTGTGCCCAGCATTGCGGGCCGGGCAGCCGCTCGTCAACGTTCTATCGGCAAGCCCTGTCAGCCTTCGTGCACGGTCTTTGTGACCATGCAGGCCGCGACGCCTTCCGCGCCGTCTTCCATTCCGTGGCCCGACCATTGCACCCCGCCGAAAGGCGCGTCGACCGCGCTGACGCCGCCGGTATTGATGGCCAGCATTCCCGCCTCGACCTCGGCAGCAAGACGGCGGCGACGGGCGGGATCGTTGGTCCACGCATAGGCCGCAAGGCCATAGGGGAGACGATTGGCTTCCTCGATCATCGCATCCTCGCCCGCCATCGGGTTGATCAGGGCCACGGGGCCGAAAGGCTCCTCGTTCATAATCTCGGCATCGGTCGGAACCTCGCTCAGCACGGTGGGCGCGTGGAAATAGCCCTGGTTGCCGATCCGCTCTCCGCCGGTCAGCAATTTCGCACCCATGTCCTTCGCATCGCCGATCTTTGCAGCGAGGCCGTCCGGGCCGCGATCGTTGGCCATCGGGCCCATCTGCACGCCTTTTTCGAAGCCGTTCCCGACCTTGATTGCTTCCGCACGCTCGACGAAGCCGTCGCGGAACTTCTCGAATACGTCTTCCTCGACCAGGAAGCGGGTGGGGCTGACGCAGACCTGCCCGGCATTGCGAAACTTGTTGGCGGCCATCGTATCGAGCGCCGTGTCGATATCGGCATCGCGGAAGACCAGCACGGGGCCATGCCCCCCAAGCTCCATCGTCGTGACCTTCAGGTCTTCTGCCGCCAGCTTGCTCAGGTGCTTGCCGACCGCGGTGGAGCCGGTGAAGGTCACCTTGCGGATGACTGGGCTGGCGAGAAGGTGGCGGCTGACCTCGTCCGGCACCCCGAAGACGACCTGCAGCACGTCGCCGGGCACGCCCGCATCGAGCAGCGCCTGCGCGATCATCAGGCCGGCGGCCGGGGTTTCCTCGCTCGGCTTCACGATCACGGAGCAACCGGCGGCCAGCGGTCCGCCGATCTTGCGCATGACGTTGAGCGAGGGGAAATTCCAGGCGGCGAAACCGGCGACCGGTCCGACGGGGTGCTGCTGCACCTCCACCCGGCTGCCTTCCGGACGGACCAGCGTGCGGCCATAAAGCCGCTTGCACTCGCCGGCGTAGAATTCCAGCAGCATGGCGGAATACAGCGTCTCGCCTGTTGCTTCGGGCACCGGCTTGCCCTGTTCGCGGGTCAGCGCCTGCGCGATTTCGCCTGCGCGGTCGCGGATGTTCTGCGCGCCCTTGCGAAGGATGGCCTCGCGCTTGTCCGCACCAGTCCTGCGCCATTCGCGAAACCCCCTGACCGCACTGTCCAGCGCCCGGTCGAGATCGTCGCCCGTCGCCTTGGGCAGGGCAGCGATGGCCTCTCCGGTCGCAGGATCGAGCACGTCCAGCGTATCGCGCCCGGATGCATCCAGCTTTTCGCCGCCAACCAGCAGGTGGAGATCGGGATGGGTGCTCATGGGTTCGTGCTCCTGGGACGATGTGATCGAAGGACCCGGCCTTTCGGCTTTCGCCGGCGCTTCGTAAAGGGGCAGCATCGGTTCAGGAATATGCGCTATAGCAGGCGACATGATCCATTTTCCCATGCTCGCCGCCGCTTTTCTCCCGCTCGCGCCACTGGCTTTCGCCCAAGGCGCGCCGCTGGTCGATCCGACCGTCGCGGACGCGCCGTCGCCGGTCTCGCTGGAGCAGGAAGCGGCGCTGCGCTGCTCCGCCGCCTTCGCCCTGGTCTCGGCCGGCCAGGAACGCGGGAACGAGGCCGCGCTGCAGTTTCCGCCGCTGGCCGAGCGCGGCAAGGAGTATTTCGTCCGCAGCATGGCGCAGGTGATGGACGATACCGGAATGACCCGCGAACAGGTCAGCGCGCTGGTCGGGGCAAAAGCGCAGCAATTGTGGGACGACGGGGAGGTGGAGGACGCCATGCCCGCCTGCCTGCTGCTGCTGGACGCCTCCGGGCTCTAGCATAGGGGCGGCGCGTCGGGGGCGGGGGCTGTCATTCAGGCTCCGCTCAGCAGGCAGGCCGTAACGTCAACCGCATAGTGCCCATTTGCCCGCGAGAGGGGTTTGCCATGCGTTTCCTGATTTCCGCCGCTGCCGGACTGGCCCTTGCCGGGGCCGCATCTCCTGTTGCCGCGCAAGGTTCCGTGTTTGAAGACGACGCTGCGCAAGAAGTGACCGCGCAGCTGGCCGATCGCCTGTCCGACCCGGCATTCCAGCAGGAGCTTGCCGTGACCGTGGCGACGCTGTCGCAGGTCCTTCTCGACCTGCCCATCGCGCCGATTGCAGAGGCGGCTGCCGACATGGCGGGCGAGGAAACGGCCGATATCGATCCCGACATGACCTTGCGCAAGGCGCTGCCCGGCAGTGCCGCAGTCCCGCAGGCGGTCGAGCGGGAACTGCCCCGCGCCATGGACCGGATGGCCGGCATGACCGGCGCATTCGAGGCCATGCTGCCCGCCTTGCGTGGAGCGGTACGCCAGATGGAAGACGCCATCGAAGGTGCTGCGATCAATTAGTCTTTTTGCGTTCCTGCCGCCGCGTTTCATTGGACGAAAGACTGTGTTTGCGCCATGATGGCGCGGCATGTGGCAACTCCATCAATTCCCCCTGTGTCCGTTCAGTCGCAAGGTGCGCCTGCACCTGAGCGAGAAGGGCGTGGCGTATGAACTCGTCCGGTCCGAACCGTGGTCGGCGGGCGACGATTTCTGGGCTTTGAACCCCGCCGGGCGGACGCCGGTCCTGCATGATCCGGAGCGGGGGCTGGCGCTGTGCGACAGCCAGGCGATCTGCGAATATTTCGAGGAAACGAACGACAAGGCGCCGATGATCAACGGCACCGCGATCCAGCGTGCGGAAATCCGCCGCCTGACCGCCCTGTTCGACGAAAATTTCTTCGGCGACGTCACCATGCCCCTGCTGCACGAGCGAATGAAGAAGCGCATCGTCTATCGGCAGCCGCCAGACAGCCGCATCCTGCGCGAGGCGATGAAGCTGTCGCACGGGCATCTCGACTATATCGACTGGCTGGTCGACAACCGCGCATGGCTGGCGGGTTCTCAGATGAGCCTCGCGGATCTGAGCGCGGCGGCGCAGATTTCCGTGGCCGACTATCTGGGCGGGATCGACTGGGCGGGGCACGAACAGGCACGCGGCTGGTACCAGGTGTTCAAGAGCCGCCCGAGTTTCCGCCCGCTGCTGAAAGAGCGGATGGAAAACGTTCACCCGCCCGCCCAGTATGCGGAGCTGGACGACTGAACTTGAGGTGGCAGGCCCGGCTTCCCATATCTCTATGGAAAGAAGGAGATAACGATGACCGGCCCTGCATCCGACCCGAAGACCGTGACCGACAGCGAATGGCGCGACAAGCTGTCGCCCGAGCAGTACCATGTCCTGCGCGAGGCAGGCACCGAACGGCCCTTCACCGGCAAGTACGACAAGCACTACGACGAAGGCGAATATGTCTGCGCCGCCTGCGGGCAGAAGCTGTTCGACAGCGATGCGAAATACAATAGCGGCTGCGGCTGGCCCGCCTTCACCAAGCCTGCGGAAGGCGAAGCGGTCGACGAACACCGCGATACCTCCCACGGCATGATCCGCACCGAAGTTACCTGTTCCAATTGCGACGGCCATCTGGGCCATGTCTTCCCCGACGGTCCGCCGGAACAGGGGGGGCTGCGCTATTGCATCAACAGCGCGGCGCTGGATTTCGAACCTGACGATTAAAGCCGGGCGCAAACCGGGTTAATCCCGTTCACTCTGAGCCAAGCTTCGCCTAGGTAGGGGGCGTTCAGGTGCCGGACGGTTTGTGCCGGTGCGACAGGAGACCTTTGCTCAATGGCACAGCGCGGCAGTCGCCGACAGGCGGCGCGCAAGTCCGGTAGCAGGCGCAGCCGCCGACCGGAGCCGAAACCGAGGCGCAGTGCGTTCGCGCGCTGGACGCGGCGCATCCTGTTCACCGGTATCTTCGCCGTTTTCCTGGGCGCGCTTTTCCTCGGGCTAGCCGTACTGTTCGCGGCCCGATCCCTGCCCGGCTATTACGAACTGAAGGCGCAGCAGACGGGCCAGACCATCGTCGTGCGCGCCCGCGACGGGACGCAGATCGTCGAACTCGGCCCCAGCTATGGCGAATGGCTGGAAAGCGGCGAGATTCCCGACGTCATGAAACAGGCGATGATCTCGGTCGAGGATCGCCGCTATTACTCGCATTACGGGGTCGATCCGCTGGGCCTGGCGCGCGCCGTCTATACGGCGGCGACCGGCAATGGCCGCGTATCCGCCACCTCCACCATCACGCAGCAGCTTGCCCGCAATGTCTTCCTGAACTCGAACCGCACGCTGGACCGAAAGATGCGCGAGGCGGTTCTGGCGATGGCGCTGGAATACAAGTTCTCGAAAGAGCAGATCCTCGAGCTGTATCTGAACAAGGTGTATTTCGGCGGCGGGGCGTACGGGATCGACAGCGCCAGTCGCAAGTTCTTCAGCCACCCCGCGACCGACCTGTCCGTGGCGGAGGCAGCGATTATCGCCGGGCTGGTGAAGGCGCCCAGCCGCTATTCCCCGACGGCCGATGTCGATGCCGCGGTCGGGCGGGCGAATGTCGTCCTGCGCCTGATGCGCGAACAGGGCCGCATCAGCCGGGCAGAGGCCGATGTCGATCCGTCCATGGTCCGGCTGAAGGAAGACAGTGCCGGCCAGAACTCGGTGCGCTATTTCACCGACTGGGCCCTGCCGCAGCTCGACATCCTGCTGCCCGAGACGTTCGAGCCGATCGAGGTCTGGACCACGCTGGACGTGGGCATGCAGCGCGCCGCCACCGCGTCCATCAAGGCAAACACGCCGGGCGGGGCGCAGGGCGCGCTGGTATCGCTCGACCGCGACGGGGCCATCCGCGCGCTCGTCGGCGGGACCGACTACGTGGAGAGCAATTTCAACCGCGCGACGAAGGCCCTTCGCCAGCCGGGGTCGAGCTGGAAACTGTTCGTCTATCTCGCCGCGCTGGAAGCAGGGTACAAGCCGGAAGACACGGTCAAGGATACGCAGACCACCATCGATGGCTGGACCCCGCGAAATTCGGGCGGCGGTTATGCGGGCGAGATCAGCGTGCGCACCGCCTTTGCCTATTCGAAAAACACCGTCGCCGCGCAGCTGGGCAACGAGGTTGGCTTCGGAACCGTCGCATCCATGGCGCGGCGGTTCGGGATCACGTCGGAAATCTCGACCTATCCGTCCATGGTGCTGGGCAGTTCGGAAGTCCGCCTGATCGACATGACGCGCGCCTTCGCCGCTGTCAGTGCAGGCGGCAATTCGGTGGAGCCCTATGGCATCGTCAAGGTCACGACTGCCAGCGGGGATACCATCTATACCCACCCGCGCGCCCGCTCGACGAAGCTCATTCCCGATTACGTGACCGCCGGAATTACCGACCTGCTGCAGGCCGCCGTTGCGACCGGCACCGGCCGGGCGGCCCAGATCGGGCGTCCGGTCGCGGGCAAGACCGGCACGACCAGTTCCAACAAGGACGGGTATTTCGTCGGCTTTTCCAGCGGCATCACCACCGGGGTCTGGATGGGGAAGGACGACAATTCCCGCGTTGCCGGACTGCAGGGCGGGCGAGCGCCTGCACAGGCCTTTGCCGCCTATATGCGCTATGCGGTGAAGGATCGCCCGGTCGAACCGTTCGATACCGAACTGGACCTGCCCGAATGGCAGCTGGAACCCGATGACGAGGTCATGTTCGGCGACCCGAGCGATTATTACTACATCGACGAACAGGGCAATCTGGTCGAGCCGGGCGGGGGAACATCGCCCGGTCGCGGCGACGGTTTCCCCGGCAGCGGATCGGGCAGCCCCGACGGGGTACGCCGCGACACAGGCGAGGACGGCGCGCCGCAGGCCGCCGACGACGATTTCCTGGAGCGTGCGACCGGCGGAGCGTCCGGTGGCAGCGGCAATGGCGGTGGGGGCAGCGTGACCGTGACCCGGCCCGCACCCCAGCCCAATCCGCCGGTCCGGATCGAGAACCCGCCAAGCCGCCCGGCGCCGATGCGAACTGCGCCAGCCTCGCCGCCGCAGCCTGCCCCGCCCGGGCCGGGCGCGCCGCAGCAGCAATAGGCGATGCAGCCAAGAAAAAGGCCCCGGCGGATCGCTCCGCCGGGGCCTTTTTCGTGCTTTCGTCCGATCAGCGCAATCTAACGGCTACATATACCGGCGGACGTCCGCGACTGATCTTGCGTAGCAAAACAGCATCACGATTGGCCTCGCTTGCTTCGGCAACGATTGCCTCAAGGTCTCCGATGCTGGCCACATCGCGATAATTGGCAGATACGATCACGTCGCCTCGCTGCATGCCTTTCCTGGCAGCGTCGGAATTCGGATCGACAAGCGCTACAACCACGCCCTGCGTATCGGCAGAGATGCCAAGCTGGCGCGTGATCTGCGGGGTCAGGTCGAGAACCTGCAGGCCGAGGCTTTCCGCCACCATCTCGCTATCTTCGCCTTCCGGCTCGTCCGGTTCGCTGTCGGGATCGAACATCTGCTGCTGGCGCAGTTCTTCCTCGCTCGGGCGGCGGCCGACGGTCAATTGGACCGTCCGGCGCGAACCGTCGCGGTAGAGTTCGATCGGGACCCGCGTGCCCGGCGCGATATTGGCGACGAGGAACGACAGCGTCTGTTCGGGCGTGACGTCCTGTCCGTTGACGCGGGTCACGATGTCGCCGGCCTTGATACCGCCGCGATCCGCCGCGCCATCGGGCACGACCGACTGGACGAATTCCCCGCGATTGCGGTCGATGCCGAGCGAATCCGCCACATCGTCCGTCACCGGCTGGATCTGGACGCCGAGATAGCCACGCTCGATCGCGTTGCCGCCCTTCAGCTGCTCGACGATCGGCTCGGCGATTTCTGCCGGGATGGCAAAGCCGATGCCGACGCTGCCGCCGCTGGGCGAGAAGATGGCGTTGTTGATGCCGATCACATTGCCCTGCATGTCGAACAGGGGGCCGCCCGAATTGCCGCGATTGATGGCGGCATCGGTCTGGATATAACGGTCATAGGCACCGCCCTGCCCGGTGTTGCGATAGACCGCCGAGACGATCCCGCTGGTCACCGTGCCGCCAAGGCCGAAGGGGTTGCCGATGGCCACGACCCAGTCGCCCGGGCGGGCCTGCGAGCTGTCGCCGAATTCGACGAAGGGGAAATCCTGGCTGCGGCTGATCTTCAGCACGGCAAGGTCGGACTGCGCATCGGCGCCGACCAGTTCCGCTTCGTATTCCGTGCCATCGGGCATGGTGACGGTGATTTCCTCCACCGTGCCGCGTCCGCTGGGGGAAACGACGTGATTGTTCGTCACCACGAAGCCGTCGGCGGAAATGATGAAGCCGGAACCCAGCGACTGGGCCTCCCGCGTCTGCGGCTGGTTGCTGCCACCGCCGCGATTGCCGAACAGCCCTTCGAAAGGCGTGCCTGCGAACGGGTTGCGGCTCTGCTGGACCTCGACACGCTGGCGGGTGGAGATATTGACGACGGAGGGCTGCAATTGCTCCGTCAGGTCGGCGAAGCTGGCCGGTGCCCCGGCGCGTGGGGCAATGCCCGACATCCGGGCATCGTCGTTCTGGGCGACCTGCGCCCCGGCGGGCTGGCCGGTGATCAGGGAGACGGTGGCGCCGCCGATCAGCAGCGCGGTGGAAAGTCCATAGGCGTAACGCACAGGTTTCACGTCCTCTCGTTCCTTTTCATTAATTTCAGTCAATCTACGCCCCCGGCTTGGGATTGGTTTCAGCGCAAGCGGACTGAATACCCATTGAACGGCGCGGCAGCAGGGCCGCGAGGGTCTGCGAACGACGCCCGACCCTCGACGGGCGTCGTTCGGCTGAATGCTTCAGCGGCGACCGCGGAACTGCCGCAGATATTCGTTGTCCGGCGACAGGATGATGCTGCTTTCGCCCGTGGCCTCGCCGCTGGCGAAGGTGGAATCATAGCTCTGCATCGCGCGGTAGAAGTCGTAGAATTCCGCGTCCTTGCCGAAACTCTCGGCATAGGTGTTGGCCGCTTCCGCGTCGGCTTCGGCGCGGATGATGCGGGCATCGCGCGAACCCTGCGCCCGGATGGTGCGGGCTTCACGCTCACGGTCCGATTCCATCCGGCGGAAGGCCGACTGCAAAGGCGCGTCGGGCAGGTCGGTGCGCATGATCTGCACGTCGATCACCTCCGCGCCGTATTGCGCCGCCTGCCGGTCCAGATTGGTGCGGACATTGGCGAGGGCCGAGCCGCGCTCCGCCGTCAGCATCGCCTGGAAGGTCCGGCGACCCAGTTCCTGCCGCAGAACGGAGTTCAGGATCGGCGTCAGCGCATTGCGCACACCCTCGGTCGAACCGGCGCGTTCCACCATGCGGACCGGATCGACGATCCGGAACCGGGCATAGGCATTGACCAGCAGGCGCTGCTGGTCGTTCGACAGCACTTCCTCGTCCGTCATCTCGAGGTCGAGCAGGCGCTTCTCGATCAGGCGTACGCTTTCGATGAAGGGCAGGCGGAAATAGAGACCGGCATTGGTCTCGCCGCCCGGCGTGTTCACCGTGCCGACGGGGTTACCCGTCCGGATCACGACGGCCTGTTCTTCTTCCGACACGACGAAGGCGCTCAGCGTGAAGACGATGATCGCCGCGAGCACTGCGAAGATCACGAGGCGATAATTCTGCCAGGTACTGGTCATAATTACTGCCCTCCCGTGGTTTCTGGCGCGGTGGCCTGCGGTGCAGGCTGTTGGGCCCTGCGGCGGATTTCCGGCAGCGGCAGGTACGGCGTGACATTGTCCGTTTCGACGATGGTCTTGTCGGTATCCCGCAGGACCCGCTCCATCGTCTCGTAATAGAGACGCTGGCGCGTCACCTGCGGCGCGAGGCGGTATTCCTCGTACACGCGGTCGAACGCCTCGGCCTCACCTTCGGCCTGGGCCAGCACCTGCTGCGCGTAACCGCGGGCCTGGTTGCGCGCGGCGTCGGCGTTCTGTTCGGCCACCTGCACGTCGCGGAAGGCATCGACCACCTCTGCCGGCGGGTCGGCCTTCTCGATTTCGACGCCCAGCACCTGGATGCCCGCCTGGTAGGTGTCGAGCGTCTGCTGCATGCGTTCGCGCACGTCCTGCTCGATCTCGGCACGGCCCTGACCGCTGAAGGTCTGGTCCAGTTCCTTCTCCGCCACGGCGGCGCGCATCGCCGCCTCGGCCGCTTCGTTGACGGTTTCCACCGGTTCCACGAGCCGGAACTTGAAATCTTCCAGATCCTTGATGTTCCAGCGCACGATGTAGCTCAGGTCGACGAGGTTCTGGTCGCCGGTCAGGATCAGCTTCACCTGGCTGTCGCTGCCCGGGATCTGCACGGCGCGCACGCCCTGCACGTCCTCCACCTCGACCACTTCGATCGGATAGGGGAGGGAAAAATTGAGGCCCGGCTCCATGGTCCGGGTATAATTGCCCAGCGTCTTGACCACGGCCTGCTCGCGCGGCTGGATCAGGTGGGTGCTGGTCATCAGCAGGAACAGGATGACGAGCGCGCCCAGGATGACGGGAAACCAGCTCTTGCCGCCGGGACGCGGGGGCAGGCGGAAGTTCGGGCCTCCGGGGCCGCCGCGGCGCGGACCTTCCGGCCCGCGGTTCTTGAAGATGTCTTCGATCTTGGCGGAGCGGCGCGGTTCCTCGCTGCTGCCGCCGGTGGGCGGAACCCACGGATTGCGCGGGCCGGAGCCCTTGCCCCCGGAACCGCTGCCGGAATCATTGCCGCTTCCGTCGGAGCCATCGCCGCCGGAGCCACTGCCATTCTGGGAATTTCCCCACGGGCTCTTGCCCGCCATCGCAAGGCCTAACCGCCTGCGAAAACCGTCCATGTCTGTCATGTCATCCCTTATAGGTAGGGATTGCGGGAAAAACAGGGGTGGCACCTGCAAAATTGCTGCTAGGGCTGCGGGCGCAATGGACGATGGGTCTCAACAGGTGGAAGCCGCGCTACGCAGCGCTCTTGTCAACGCGCCGGGCGCAGATGTCGCCGACCGGCTCAGCTCGCTCGTGGTCAGGGGGGCGGCAGCGACGTTGATCCTCGACGGCGCGGGCCTCACCGCGGCGGAGCGTGACGCCTTGGAGACTGAGGCCAGGGCGCAGGCCGGCGCGCATCCGGAGATCGACGAAGTTCGCGTCGCGGTCATGGCCCAGCGCACGGCACGGCGGATCATCGCGGTCGGATCGGGCAAGGGCGGCGTGGGCAAATCGACATTGACCGCGAACCTCGCCGTCGCGCTCAAACGCAGGGGCCACAAGGTCGGGGTGGTCGATGGCGACATCTACGGCCCCTCCCAGCCGACGCTGCTGAAATCCTCCGGCGCCAAACCGGTGGCGAAGGGTGAGAAGCTTCAGCCGGTAAAGGGCGTGCTGGACATTCCGATGCTGTCGATCGGTCATATTGTCGCGCCGGGCAAGGCGCTGGCATGGCGCGGGCCGATGGCGGCAGGCGCTCTGGGCCAGCTGATCGAGGCCGACTGGGGCGATGTCGAGACCCTGCTGGTCGACCTGCCCCCGGGGACGGGGGACGTGCAGCTGACCATGGTCCAGAAATTCAAGCCTGCAGGGGCGGTCATCGTCTCTACGCCGCAGGACCTGGCGCTGATCGATGCGGCCCGTGCAGGACAATTGTTCGAAACGGCGGGCGTCCCGGTCATCGGGCTGGTCGAGAATATGGCCGGTTACCAGTGCCCGCATTGCGGCGAGACGAGCGATCCCTTTGGGCAGGGCGGGGTGGAAGCCATTGCCGAGCGGCTGGAACTGCCCTTCATGGGCCGCGTGCCGCTGACCCTCGACATCAGGAAGGCCAGCGATGCGGGCGCACCGCCCGCCGCCGGCGACAGCGATGCCGGCGCCGCGTTCATGCCCATTGCGGACCGGCTGGCCGACTGGCTGCAACGGGAGGTCCGCTGAAGCGATGCGGGTCTCGCGGCGCGGATTGCTGGCGGGGGCTGCCGTGGGCGGCGGCCTGGTCGTCGCATGGGCGCTGTGGCCGCGAACCTTTCCCGGCCCGCTGACCACGACAGACGGGGAAACGGCCTTCGGTGCGTGGCTGAAGATCGGCTCCGACGGGGTTGTCACGGTGGCGGTTCCCCAGCTGGAAATGGGGCAGGGGGTCACGACCATATTGCCCCAAATCGTCGCGACGGAGCTGGGCGCGGACTGGCGGCAGGTCGCGGTGGAGCCGGCGCCCGTCAGCGGGGCCTATGCGAACATCCCCCTCGCCGCGCAGTGGGCGCCGCTGTGGATGCCGGATATTCCCGGCCTGTCCGAGCCCGAGGACGGCATCGTCGCAACCCGCTTCGCCCAGCAATCGCGCCTGACGGCAACGGCGGCGGGGACCACGCTGGCCGCCTATGAAATGCCTGCAAGGGAAGCGGCTGCTACTGCGCGCGACATGCTCGTGCGGGCGGCGGCAGGGCGATGGAATGTCGAGCCCGAATTGTGCGACACACGGGCCGGTTTCGTCGTCCATGAAAACCGGCAGCTGCGTTTCGCCGAGCTGGCGGCAGAGGCCGCGCTGCTGGGTCCGCCGGAACCGCCGCCGTTGCGCGTATTGCCGGCGGCGGAAACCCCGCTGCCCGGCGATAGCGACGGACCGCCTGCTTTCCCCCGGCTGGACCTGCCTTCGAAAGTGGACGGGTCGCACCTTTTTGCCGGCGATATCCGCCTGCCCGGAATGCTCTATGCCGGTATTCGCCAAGCCCCGGTTGCCCCTGCATCGGGGGTGCAGCGATACGACAGGGAGGCAGGCGAAGCGGTGGCCGGGGTCGTCGCCGTGGTGGAAGGGGACGACTGGGTTGCCGCCATCGCAGAGACGAGCTTCTCGGCAGAGCGCGCGCTCGACGCGATGGAGGTGCGCTTCTCTGCCACCGATCCGGTCGACAGTGCGACGATAGAGGAAGCGCTGGATGCCGCGTTGCGCGAAGGCGATGCCTATCTCGTCGCCAGTCGCGGCGAGACGGGCGGGGCGTTCGGGTCCGCATCCATTGCCCGCCGCTACGACGCCGCGCCCGCTCTGCACACGACTCTGGAAACCGCAACCGCGGTGGCGTGGCTTCGCGGCGGCAGGCTCGAGCTGTGGATGGCTTCGCAGGCGCCGGAACGTGCACGCGAGGCGGCCGGGCGTGCGGTGGGCATCTCTGCGGAGAACGTCGTCCTTTATCCCATGCCTGCAGGCGGCAGTTTCGACCGGCGGCTGGAGCACGAACACGCGAGGCAGGCCGCGCGGCTGGCAGGCGAGGTCGGCCGCCCGGTGCAGCTTGCTTGGACGCGGGAGCAGGAAACGCTGCGTGCCCCGCCGCGCACCCCGGTGGCAGCGCTCCTGGCGGCGAAGCTGGAGCCGGGCGGCACCATTGCCGCGATGCGGACGCGGCTGGCTCTGCCTGCCACGATGAAGGAAATGGGCCGCCGCCTGTTCCATGGCGAGGCGACGCAGGATGCGATAGAAGCTGTCGCAGGCGAGGCCGATGCGCTTGCCTGCGACGGCGCAATGCCGCCCTATGCCATACCGGATGCGGCGGTCTATCACGCCCCTGCCAGCCTTCTCCTCCCGACAGGGCGGATGCGCGCAGGCGCGCACGGCTACACCGCATTCTTCACCGAAAGCTTCATCGACGAAATCGCCAGCAAGGCGGGGCGCGAACCGCTGTCTTACCGGATCGGCATGCTGGGCGGCGATCCGCGCATGGTCGCGTGTCTGCAGCGTGCGGCGCGGATGGCACAGTGGGGCGGTGGCCGCGACCGGTCGGGGCAGGGTCTCGCCTGTCACCGCATGGGAGACGCCGCAGGGGGCGGCCGCATCGCCTGCATCGCGACCGCAGGGCAGAGAGAGGGCGGCTTCCAGGTGGCCAGCCTGCACGCGGCTGTCGACATCGGGCGGATCGTCAATCTCGATATTGCGCGCCAGCAGATCGAGGGCGGTCTCGTCCACGGGCTGGCGCTGGCAATGGGCAGCAGCGCCAGTTGGCGCGATGGCAGGCCGGACAATCGCCGCCTCGGTGAACTGGATTTGCCGCGGCTCGCCGACTGTCCTGCCATCGAGGTGGAGTTCATCGCCAGCGAGGAGCCGGCTTTCGATCCGGGCGAGCTGGGCCTGACGGTCGCAGCGCCCGCGATCGCCAATGCGCTGTTTTCCGCCACCGGCCTGCGCCTGCGCCGTCTCCCCCTGTTGTCGGGCGGGCTTTAGTTCCTCTTGACCCGGCCCGCGCTTCGCCCAAGTGAGCGCGCATGACCTGGGCCCCACAAAACCTCCCCGCGGACCATCCGCCCGTCGAAAGCGGGCGGATCGGCGTCCTGCTCGTCAACCTTGGCACGCCGGACGCGCCGGATACCAAATCGGTGAAGCGCTACCTGGCCGAGTTCCTCTCCGACCGCCGCGTGGTCGAAATACCGCCCATCGCGTGGCAGCCGATCCTGCGCGGCATCATCCTCAACACCCGCCCCAAAAAGAGCGCGGCAGCCTATCGCAAGGTATGGGGGGATGACGGCTCCCCGCTTGCCGCGATTACGAAGCGGCAGGCCAACGCGCTGCAGGTTCGGCTGGGCGGCGCGGTCACGGTGGACTGGGCAATGCGGTACGGCAATCCCTCGATCGACAGCCGGTTGCGCGCGCTGATGGATGCGGGATGCGAACGTATCCTGCTGGCTCCGCTCTACCCCCAGTATTCCGGCGCGACGACGGCCACGGTGGTGGACAAGGCCGCCGACACGCTGGCCGACCTGCGCTGGCAGATGAGCCTGCGGACCCTGCCGCCCTATCACGACCACCTGGCCTATCTGGATGCGCTGGAGGCCGATCTGGGCGCGCAGCTGGATGCGCTGGATTTCGCGCCGGAGGTTTTGCTGCTGAGTTTTCACGGAATGCCGCAGCGCACGCTGGATCTGGGCGATCCGTATCACTGTCATTGCCACAAGACCGCGCGCCTGCTGTCGGAGAGGCTCGGGCGGCGCGAAAAACTGGCCGGAATGCGCATCGTCACGACCTTCCAGTCCCGCTTCGGACCTGCCGAATGGCTGAAGCCCGCGACCGATGCGACCATCGACGAAGAGCTGGCGAAGGGCACCAGGCGGATGGCCGTCGCCATGCCGGGTTTTTCCGCCGACTGCCTGGAAACGCTGGAGGAAATCGCGATCGAGGGGCGGGCGCAGTTCCTCGATGGCGGGGGCGAGCAATATGCTGCGCTGACCTGCCTCAACGATACGAAGCCGGGTATCGACATGCTGGATACGCTGGTCAGGCAGGAACTATCGGGCTGGATATGACCCTCCGATTGCGCTACTTACACCGAGGTAAGTAGCAATACGCCACTGGAGGATGCCGCATGGCCACGATAGCCGCCGACCACGCCGCCGAAGCAAGGCCTTCTCACTGGAGCGAGGGCAAGCCATCGGAGGAGGACCTCGCGCATATCCCCGGCGAAGGCGGCTACCCGCTGGTCGGTCACACCTTCACCCAGCTTCGCGATCCCCACGCCTTCACCCGCCGCATGGTCGAAACCTATGGCCGGGTTTACAAGGTGAAGAGCTTCGGCGGCTGGAACGTTGCGCTGATCGGGGCCGATGCCAGCGAGCTGGTGCTGTTCGACCGGCAGAAGATCTTCTCCAGCGAACAGGGCTGGGGCCCGATCCTCGACAAGCTGTTTCCGCGCGGCCTCATGCTGATGGATTTCGACCATCACCGGATGGACCGGCGCGCGCTCTCGATCGCGTTCAAGCCCGGGCCGATGCGCCATTATTCGGGCCAGCTGAATGCCGGCATGGCCCGTGCGGTTGAAAAATGGGGCGAGGGCGCCGGCTCCACCCGGATGCAGTTCTACCCTGCGATCAAGCGGTTGACGCTGGACCTAGCGGCGGAAAGCTTCATCGGCCTGCCCTTCGGTCCCGAGGCGGATGCCATCAACCAGGCCTTTGTCGATGCGGTCCAGGCCTCCGTCGCCCCGGTTCGCAGGCCCCTGCCTTTCACCCAGATGAAACGCGGAGTGGACGGGCGCGCCTTCCTGATCGATTTCTTCAGCCGAGAAACCGTCCGCCGCCGTGCCGAGGGCGGGGGGCAGGACATGTTCAGCCAGTTCGCCACGGCAGAGCGCGACGACGGGTCGCTGCTGGAAGTGGACGAGGTTGCCGACCACATGAACTTCCTGATGATGGCGGCGCATGACACCATCACGTCCAGCGGGACGACCCTTGTCTGGCTGCTCGCCACGCATCCGGAATGGCAGGAAAAACTGCGCGAAGAATTGCGCGCCATCACCGACGATACCGGCAACCTGTCCTATGACGATTTCGGCAAGGTCGAAATGACCGAAATGGCATTCAAGGAAGCGCTCCGGATGATGCCGCCCGTGCCGTCGACCCCGCGCCGTGCGCTACGCAGCTTCGAATTCGGTGGCTACCGCATTCCTGCCGGTGCCCATGTCGGCATCAACACGCACTTTGTCCATCACGACGAGGAGCACTGGGACAACCCCCACGAATTCGACCCGATGCGCTTCACGCCGGACAAGGTGAAGGCGCGGCACAAATATGCATGGACACCCTTCGGCGGCGGCGCGCATATGTGCCTGGGCCTGCATTTCGCCTATATGCAGATCAAGGTGCTGATGGCCCACATGCTGACCCGCTACCGCGTCGAACTGGTCGGCGGGAAGAACCCGGACTGGCAGGCCTGGCCCATTCCCAAGCCGAAAGACGGGCTGCGGATCGAGCTGACGCGGCTCTGAACCCTCAGCTGAAATCGATGGCGATGCCGTCTTTTACCCAGTCACCGTAACGCGTCGGGGAAAGACCCTGCGGGTCATCCTCGCTCGCGTCGATCGGCTGCGGCTCGGGCGCCGGATCGTCGTTCCAGTGGGCAGGTTTCTTGAACCCTTCGGGGCGTTTGGTTGCGCGTTCCATGGCTTTCAAATGCTTTCGCTGGCGCGAGGTTTCAATACCGCCTAACGGGCGGCCATGGCCCAGCCGTCAGGAATTCATGCGCGCCGCGCCGCCTTGCAGATGCTCGATGCCGTTCTGCGCCGCGGCGATACGCTGGAACAGGCCGAGGGTCCGGCCCTGCGGCAGGTGCGCTCCGCGCCCGACAAGGCACTGGCCCGGGCCATAGTGGGGGAAACCTTGCGCTGGCTGGTCGATCTCGACGCGCTGATCGATTCCGCAACCCGCCAGAACCTGCCGCCGGACGCAAAGGCGCGCAGCGTCCTGCGGCTGATGCTGGCGCAGAAACTGCGGCTCGGCACGCCCGCGCACGCGGTCATTGCAACCGGCCTGCCTCTCCTGTCCGGCGGTCCGCGCCGCTTGGCGCACGGGGTGTTTTCTTCCCTCGACAAGCCCGACGTGTCCTTGCCTGGCGCACCGACCCTTCCGGATGCGGTGCATGCGCGGTGGGGGGACCGCGCGCAGGCGATTGCCGGGGGCCTGGCCGAACCGCCTCCCTTGGACCTGACCCTGCGCGAGCCTGAAGACACTGCGCCGTGGGCGACGCGTCTTGGCGGAGAAAGCCTCGCGCCCGGCCATGTGCGCCTGCCCCGCGGGCTGGCGGTCGAGACACTCGAAGGCTTCGGCACGAAGGATGGCGGCGGAGCATGGTGGGTGCAGGATCTCGCCGCATCGCTGCCTGCGCGGCTGCTCGGCGCGGGGGAGGGGCGCACCGTTCTCGACCTGTGCGCGGCCCCGGGTGGCAAGACGCTGCAGCTTGCAGCGCAGGGCTGGAAAGTCACCTCGCTCGACATCAGCAAGCGGCGGCTCGGCCTGCTCAAGGACAATCTGCGCCGTACCGACCTGTCGGCATCGACGATCCGCGCCGATGCGCTGGAATGGCAGCCGAAGCACCGCTTCGACGCGGTCCTGCTCGATGCGCCCTGCACGGCGACGGGCACCTGTCGCCGCCACCCGGACGTCCTGCACAGGATCGGCATGCGGCAGATAGAGGAAACGACCCGGTTGCAGGATCTCCTGCTGGCCCGCGCCGGCGCAATGCTGAAGCCCGGCGGCACGCTGGTCTACGCGGTCTGCTCGCTGGAAAGCGAGGAGGGCGAAGACCGGGCGCGCGGCGTCGATCTCGCGCCGGGGCCGATCGTTGCGGGGGAACTGCCGGCCGGCCTGCAACCTACGCCCGAAGGCTGGTTGCGGACCGATCCCGGGATGCTGCGCGACGAAGGCGGCCTCGACGGCTTCTTCATCGCGCGGTGGACGAAGGACCCCGATTAGGCGTCCTGCTTTACCTTGTCCTGGAAGCTCTTGCGAAGCTTCATCAGCTTGGGCGGAATGACGGCCATGCAATAGGGGTTTCGCTGGCCTTCGCCTTCCCAGTATTCCTGGTGATAGTCTTCTGCCGGATACCACGTCCCGCCTTCGATGGTCGTCACGGCCTCGCCCTGATTGCCCTCGTTCCAGCGGGCGATCGCGGCCTCAGCCTCGGCTTTCTGGGCATCGTCCAGCGGGAAGATCGCGCTGCGGTACTGGGTTCCGACATCGTTGCCCTGGCGGTTCAGCTGGGTCGGGTCATGGGTGCCCATAAACATGTCGAGGATTTCACCATAGCTCACCACATCGGCATCGTAGACCAGCTTCACGGCCTCCGCATGGCCGGTCCGGCCGGTGCAGATTTCCTTGTAGGTCGGGTTTTCGGTCTCGCCGCCGATATAGCCGCTTTCGACCTCGGTGACGCCGATCACGTCCTTGAACACCGCTTCGGTGCACCAGAAGCAGCCTCCGGCCAGAATCGTGGTTTCGCTGTTGCTCATTGGGAACTCTCCATTGTGTGCTAGGTAGATAGGAAGGTCCCACCCGGCATCAAGCGGCTGGGACCGATGGGCGCCCGGCGCGCCTGCGACAGGGAGATATTTTCATGCGTTTCAAGACCATCACCGCGGCGCTGTGTGCTGCATCCCTCGCCGTACCTGCCATGGCGCAGGACACCCCCTCGACCGGCGAACGTATCCTCGGCGGCATCCTCCAGCGTGTGCTGGGGGTGGAGCAGCCCGACGCCGATGAAGACGATGCTGCGGACATTGCGGTGGAGACCGCCGCCTACAGCACGCCCGACATGGCCACCGTGCTGGCGGATGCGCGCCGCGACGACGACCGCGCCCGGGACGCGTGGCGCAATCCTGCGCAGACGCTCGAATTCTTCCGCGTCGCGCCCGGCATGACCGTCGTCGACTACATGCCGGCCAGCGGCTGGTATACGCGCGTCCTCGTTCCCTATCTGGGCACCGGGGGCCGGTATCTCGGCCTGACGCCCGATCCCGCCGCTGCCGACGGCGAACGGTTCGCCAATTATTTCGAAGGGCTGCCCGCCAGCTTCCGCGAAAACGCGGGCGGATGGACCTTGAACGGTGCGCCTTACGGTGTCGTCTCGTCCGACCAGCTGAGCGATGCGACAGACGGCACGGCCGACCGCGTGCTGGTTTTCCGCGAGATGCACAACCTGCTGCGGTCCGGCGCGATGTACACCGAGCTGACCCGGATGCGCGACCTGCTGAAGGATGACGGCATGCTCGGCATCGTCCAGCACCGTGCCCGCGCAGATGCGCCTGCCGACTACACGCTCGGCAATAACGGCTATCTGCGCCAGCAGGACGTCATCGCGCTGGTCGAGGCGCACGGTTTCCAGCTGGTCGGCACCAGCGAGATCAACGCGAACCCCAACGATGCGGCAAACTGGGATGGCGGTGTCTGGACCCGCGCACCCAGCTATCGCGGGGCCGAGAAGGGGACCGAAGCGCGCGCAACGGCCGAGGCAATCGGCGAAAGCGACCGCATGACCCTGCTGTTCCGCAAGCGGTAATCGCGCTAGGGCGCGGCGATGCAAGACTCGAACGAGATTACCGTCGCCGCGCTCCAGCTCGACCTGTCGAGCCAGGACAGCGCCGCCAATATCGAAGCCGTTTCGCAGCTCGTCGCCGATGCGGCGGGCCGCGGCGCGGACGTCGTCCTGCCGCCGGAACTGTTCGACGGACCCTATTTCTGCAAGGTGGAGGACGAGGCGCTGTTCGAGCGCGCGCGGCCCACGGCAGACCATCCCAATGTGAAGGCGATGGCGCGCCTGGCAGCACAACTGGGCGTCGCCATCCCGACCAGTTTCTTCGAACGCGACGGGCCGCATTACTACAACTCGCTGGCCATGATCGACGCGCGCGGCGAGGTGATGGGCGTCTATCGCAAGAGCCATATCCCCGATGGTCCGGGCTACGAGGAGAAATTCTATTTCCGTCCCGGCAATGGGGGTTTCCGTGTCTGGGACCTGCCCGTCGGCAATCGGATGGTGCGCATCGGCGTCGGCATCTGCTGGGACCAGTGGTATCCGGAAACGGCGCGCGTCATGGCACTCATGGGGGCAGAATTGCTGTTCTATCCCACGGCCATCGGGTCCGAGCCGTATGACGCGGAATTCGACACATCCGCCATGTGGCAACGCGCGATGCAGGGGCACGCCGTTTCCAATTGCATGCCGGTGATCGCTGCCAACCGGATCGGCGTGGAAGACGGACAGGCATTCTACGGCCACAGCTTCATCACCAACGAATGGGGCCACAAGGTGGTCGAATTCGGCCGCGAGGAAGACGGCGTCCTGGTCGCGACGCTCGACCTGCAGACGGCCGAGAAACACCGTGCGGGCATGGGCTTCTTCCGCGACCGCAGGCCGGAACTCTACGGCCGCATCTGCCAGGATATCTGACGCCGTGGGCGACGGGGCGAGCCACGCCTATCTCGTCGCGCTCGGATCGAACCAGCGCCATGTTCGTGAAGGACGCCCGGTACAAATCATCGACCGTGCGGTGGAGGCATTTCGCCAGCGCGGCCTTGCGGTCGAGGCTGTCTCCCCCGCCGTGACCAGTGCCCCGGTCGGTCCGTCGCAGCGCCGCTACGCCAATGCGGCCGCGCTGATACGAACACGCCTCGCGCCACTCGACCTGCTGGCCGAATTGCAATCTATCGAGACGGTTTTCGGTCGGCGACGCCGGGGCCAGCGCTGGCGGTCGCGCACGCTCGATCTCGATATCGTGCTCTGGTCGGGGGGCATCTTCGATACGCCGGACTTGAGCATACCGCATCCCGCATTCCGGGAGAGGGACTTCGTGCTCGGTCCCCTGATGGAAACAGGGCGCAACTGGCGCGATCCGGTGACGGGCCTTGCCGTCCGGCACCTTCACGCAAGGCTGGTCAAGCCGCGCCCGCTGCGCCTTTGACCATAATTTCCTGGCCGCCAGCGCCCCAAGTGCCTTGACCCGTCGGGGCCATCGCCCTAGGCGCTCCATCCGGTGGTTGGGCCCTTAGCTCAGTTGGTAGAGCAACTGACTTTTAATCAGTAGGTCGCTGGTTCGAACCCAGCAGGGCTCACCACCCAGTCCGTGACTTTCGACGGAAATGCCGTCTCTGCGGACTGCCCGGATTTTTCCCCGTCTTTCCGTGGCTTTGCCAAGGGCATCGTTTGCGCCCAATCTCTTTACGGTCTCTGTCGTCGGAAATCGGCGAGAATTTGGCCGAGCAGTCTCTGTGGCCCAAAAGGTGCCCTACGATTGGATTGTGATGCGGTGTCAGTTGGCCAGCAGCATCCGGCGCTGCGCCGCCCAATCGAGCGGAAGCGAGGCGGCACGGACCAGTTTTCTAACCGAAAGGTGAGTAGGCTGCGAACCATCGAGGATGGCGATTACAATGTCCGGCGCGAGGTAGCTTAGTTTCGCCGTGCGCTCGAGGTGGCGACGCTGACGGATCGGCATCGCTGCAACGTCGGTGTCGTCCATTGCCAGCAACTTATCGCGAGCCTCGAACGCTCTCCCGAGCAAATTAATCAACATCTGGTTGGGGGCGGTTCTGCTTCCGACCGGAGGTTCGAGCCGGAGGCGCTGCTCATGACCGTAGGCTCTCGTGGTGCTAGTCACGTCGATCTCGGCCACGGTCGATCCTTTCTTTTCCGCGCAGGTGTCTTCGAAGAGACATGCGAGATCGAGCGTCGCATTGATCGAATGCTTTCCCACCGTCACCCGTAGATTGAGATCGGCCAGTTCGTTCTTGAGGACGGTCCCCTCAGCCGAGCGCAGTTTGCTTGCAAGATCACGTGCTGCAGAAACGGCAGTCTGACGGTCGCAGTCCTTCACGCCATCAAGCAGGGACCGAAGCCTGTTCGCATCGCTAAGGAAGCTCGCCATTGCATCAATGACCGCCCTTTCAAGACCCCGTGCAGGCAAGCGAACAGCAGCATGCCTCGATCCGTCACGTAGGATGGAAGCGTAGTAGCGATAATGCTTGCCATGATTTTGCGTGTGGCATGGGGTCATTGGCCTGCCATGCTCGTCATTGACGCGCCCGGCCAGGACGCTGATCCGCGAAGCGTTCGCCATGCCACGGGATCTTCCGTTGCTGAGTGTCAGCTTTGCCTGCACCCGATCGAACAACTCCTGGTCGACAATAGCATCGTGTTCTCCTTCGTATGCCTTTCCCTTGTGGGTAATGAGCCCGAGGTAGATGCGGTTCGACAGAAGGTGCGCGAGCGCGCCGCGCCGGAAGGGGGTTCCACCCTTCACCGATCCATCCCGCATCTGCCTTCGCTTGCTAACTACGCCGTCACGCTCCAGCTCTTCTACAAGCGATGGCACGCCATCGGTTTCGAGGTAGCGTTGCATGATTTCGCGGACGGTTGCAGCCTCCTCGGGAACCACGAGGAGCTTGCGGTTCTTCACTTCGTAGCCGAGCGGGACCGGCCCGCCCATCCACATACCGCGCTTCTTCGATGCCGCGATCTTGTCGCGGATGCGTTCGGCAGCGACCTCGCGTTCGAACTGTGCGAACGAGAGCAGCACGTTGAGTGTCAACCTGCCCATCGAGTTTGTGGTGTTGAACGACTGAGTCACGCTCACAAACGAGCAATTTGCGGCATCGAAGGTCTCGACGATCTTCGCGAAGTCGGTAAGGCTCCGAGTCAGGCGGTCGATCTTGTACACGACCACCACGTCTACCCTGCCATCCGCGACGTCCGACAGGAGCTTTTGTAGCGCCGGTCTCTCCATGCTACCGCCTGAGTATCCGCCATCGTCATAGTGATTGGCTAGCTGCACCCAGCCTTCGTGCGATTGGCTGACGATATAGGCCCCGCATGCCTCTCGCTGGGCATCGAGGGTGTTGAATTCTTTCTCGAGTCCCTCTTCGGTCGACTTGCGTGTGTAGATCGCGCAGCGACGCTGCTTGGTGCTCTCACCCATCGGTCATCACTCCAATCTTCGCCTACCGAGGTGAACCGATCCCGAAAAAGCGCGGTCCAGACCAGCGCGCTCCGGTAATCTCGCGAGCTACCGCGCTCAGCGACCCATAGCGCTCGCCCCGATACTCGACGCCTTCGTCGAGCACGAACACCTGGTGCACTTCGCCGTGCCATGTTCGCGACAGCCATGTGCCGGGTCGAACACTGTACTTAGCTGAATGCGTATCTGCGCCGCCCGCGTTCGCTACCGACCTGATCCGCCTGATATCTGCTGCGGCAAGCCCGCCGAGCACCTTCTCCTGTTCGCGATAAGCCAGCGCCCTTGCCAAGAGGCCCGAACCAAAAGCAGGAGGTGGAGGCGACTTCATCAGCCGCCTCCACTCAGCTCTTCGTTCTCTGGCCGACATCGCTTCAATTGTTGCAATGCGGTCCGCAAGCATCACTTCGACGCGCTCGCGATCGAGTATCGCGATACTCCGTCGTTTTTCGTCCGGGTAATCTCGCGACCCTTCTTGCGAAGTCCGCTCAATGCGGCGTGGGTGGTATGCGGCAACCAACCGGTCGCCTTCACCATCTCCTGAAGGCTCGCACCGTTCTTGCGGCGCATCAGCGCGATAATCTTGTCAATCTTTCTAGCCGACTTCGCGCTGGACGCGCTTTTCTTTGGTGTCGTGGTCTTGCTCATGGATGGTTCTCCGTGTCACGGGCGGCACTGTGCCGCCCTACCACCCAAGGCCCCGCTACGCGCCTGGCGTCGGGGGTGCAGCCCAATGGAGGCTGCGACTCATTGACACCACCAATGCTTGGTGTGCTGCCCAAGTCGAATGGTTTTTGCCGAGATGACGAATGTCCTCAATGCGCCCCAATGTCGGACATTTGCGAGCCTAGGGAACTAACCCGAAAGCTGCCGTTCCGGAATGTGGTACTAGCGCTCAGAAAAATCCTTAGTGGCCGAGCGGCTCAAACTTCTGCCCGCTCATGTAGACGTTGCAATAAATCCACTCGTTGCAAGGCCATACCAACGCATGGTCTGGCGTTCTGGTCCACACGCTCGCTGGTTCAACTTTCAAATTTTCGGTCACTTTCGAGGCTCTTCTGGCTATAGTTGGAAAGTCACCTCTGTAGAGCCTGCGGGCTGTTCGGAGATATGGGTGATCATTTCTTCAACACACAGGCTCGCAGCCACTCTGAACAGTTGCATACTTCTCTGACTGGCGGCACGATTTCGGTCGCAAGCTGCAGTGTCTGGTCGAAAGTCCTGCACCGCAGAGGCCGTGGCCCAGAGCTCGTTTGGGCCGCGCCAGAAGACGGCGGTCAGTGGCCTACAGGTGTAAATCCGATCTGCTCTTTGGCGCTCATACTGGGCTGACCAGTAGCCATGATCAAAACAAAATTCGTTCTCGGAAACGACTTTGCCAAACTCTGTGCCAGTGGTGCGATCCTCGTCAAGCGTCTTGGCACCGCGGTCGTCCCCTCCGTCCCACAGTGTCTCCAACCTCTTCGCATTTTTCATGATTCCATTGCGCATGAGATCGCGCGTTTCCCTTATCGCCATTTCATCAAGTGTCTGCAGTTTGCCCAAACGGCCAACCACTATGAATTCGCACCAAGTTCGAATTCGGGAGAGGTTGCCATGACTGTCGCGAAAGAAGAGAAATACGACATAGTGGTATCGCCCAGGTCCGATCGGGATGTGCTGATCGTGCGCCTCGAGTGCGGCGGGGTCCCGGCAGAGGAAAACCGAGACGAGTTCGATGTCGCTCGGCGTTGGCGTGAGATTGGCTCCAAACGCGTCTTCAGCGCTCATGTGCATGCGCCGCAAGTCTTGAGGCTGTCCGTATCCAGTGCCTTTCGCGTGTAGCTAGGCACAGCCATTTTGCCTTCCCGGTATCGGGGCATAAGATTGCGGAGTTTGCCCGGACGAGAAGGCTGCCAACTACTTGCAATTCGTGGTCGCCTTTTTCTTTTGGACCACCTCCATCAAGCGGTATCCAATAGTTTCGATCCGGGACAAGCCGCGAAGATTCATGGTGACAGAGCCCAAGAATCTATCAGCTTCTAGCGCTGTGCTTCTTGTAATTCTGATCTCCACGCGACTGGCGGATTTCATTCTGGCAAGTTCATCGTTCGTGAGAAAGCCAATCGCCCTAGCATTGCCCTTGGATATTTCATTGTGTCCCGCAGCATGGACAAGTTCCCCGTCAGCGAAGACATAGTGATTCAGATAAGAACTGGGAATGTGGCCGGAACCAAGGGAGAGACGATAGCGGACATCACCGTTATCTGAGTACCGGACATT
>NZ_BTGS01000019.1:0-36654 GCF_042851395.1 Altererythrobacter sp. MTPC7
CAGCGTCCGCGTACTCGTAGTTCCCATCGCCGAGCAACGCCCACGATCCGCAACGTGGACAATTCGTTTTTCCACCCTCGATTTGCAGGTTAATACGACCTTGCCCACCGATCATTTGAGTGAAATCGAAAACATTTCCGCATTTAGGATTTAAACATCTAGCTGGCGGTCCTGCCAAAGCGCCCTCCATCTTCGCAATTGGAGAACCGTGCGCGAGCACGCGCCGAGAGTCGAGTCGGATCAACGGCTTATCCAGTGTGTTTGCAATCTATACAATCACCATTGGAAAGGCGTGCCCGCTTCGGCGAGCGAGGGTGCAGCGGCATCCTTGGCCGACAGCACGGCATCTTCGCGCGCAATGCCCCAATCGATGGCAAGGTCGGGATCGTCGAAGCGGATCGTGCCGTCGCATTCGGGGGCGTAGAAATCGGAGCATTTGTACAATAGTTCGGTGTCCGGCTGCAACGCGGCGAAGCCGTGGAGGAAGCCGGCCGGGATGAAGAGCTGGCGGCAGTTCTCCGCCGACAATTCGACCACGACATGCTGGCCGAACGTACGCGAGTCTTTGCGGAAATCGACGGCGACATCGCGCACCGCGCTGCTGGCGACCCGCACCAGCTTCGCCTGTGCGTGCGGCGGGCTCTGGTAATGGAGGCCGCGCACCGTCCCTGCCTCGCGGCTGAGCGAATGGTTGTCCTGCATGAAATCGCACGTGATCCCCGCATCGGCGAGGGCGCGCTTCGAATATTACTCGCTGAACCAGCCGCGGTCGTCTCCGAACCGGCGCGGGGTCAAGATAAGGCAGCCGGAAAGGGCAGTTTGATCGACCTGCCTGTTGCCAGTATCCTTGGAAATGCGCCGAAAAAGGCGCGGAAATTTGATCGCGCGGCCTAGACCCTATTGCGGGAGAATTTGCAAGCTGGGTGCGCCTGCAGCGCTACCTGTTTGCGCGGCGGCGTTCCAGACCGTCGACGACTGCATCGATTTCGGCCTCGCTGCGATCGTCGAAGCGCTGGATCAAGGCCGGGATGACCGCGAGGCTGTCGTCCACGAAGGCGTATCCGTTGAAGCTGGCCGGGATTTCGCCCAGCTGCTCGGGCAGATCGAGGCCCGGCGGGTGCCCTTCGCCCTGCGGACCGACGATCACGATCCGTGTGCCATGTGCCTCGAGGCGGGCGATCATGCGACAGGGCCAGCCCCAGTACGCCCACTGGCGGTCGAGCGGTACGATGATCGTGCTGTTCCGGCAGCTTTGCGGAACATGGCCCGTCCAGCCGAATGCCACATAATCGCGTGAACACGCCTCGGCCTCCGCGCGGGTGAAGGCCCATGCGTCCGGCAGGAGTTGCCGGATTCGCGCGACGGGCCCTGCAGAGCCGTAGAAAGCATCGCCTCGCGGGCCGGTGTCCCGTCCCGCCCCCTTGATTGTAGCGGCCAGCAGGTCGGCCTCACCCGCGTCCTCGCTCCTGAAACGGTAAAGCAGCCCGGCCCTGCCGGATGCCGCCATCGCTTCCTCGACCGCGGGCACCATGCCCGTACCTTTGCCGCGAAAAGGATAGGTCGACCCGCCATCGGCGGTATAGCCGTGGCCGATATCGAGAGCCTTCAGCTCACCCAGCATGAAATTCCGCGTGTCTCCGCTGCCGTCCGTGCGGCAATCGACGGTGTCGTCGCCGAACACGGCCAGCCTTCCGTCGCGGGTCCGCGCGACATCGATTTCCACCAGATGCGCGCTGAGGTTAGCCGCCCGCTCGATGGAGGGAACCGTGTTCTCGAGGTAATCGTGGACCGGCTCTTCGATCAGGGCGGCGGTGCAGCTGTCGCCCACGCGTCCGGTGCCGGCGACATGCTGGTGGATCCCGCCATGCGCGATCAGCTTGACCGCGCCTTTCGGCTCCGGCGCCAGCCAGCTGGCATTGAGCAGGGTCAGACCGAGCAATGCAACGGCGAGCACGCCGCCGATGCGGATGGCCCAGCGTTTCATGCGCCTCCGTCACCCTGCGACAGCAGCGCGCGGGCGCGGCGGCAATCCTCGTCCATCTGGGCGATCAGGTCGTCCAGCGAATCGAACTTCGCCTCGCCGCGCAGGAAATGGTGGAAGGCGACTTCGATCTCCTGTCCGTAGAGATCGCCGGAAAAATCGAAGAAATGCGGCTCCAGCAATTCCTTCGGAGGTTCGAATTGCGGGCGCACGCCGATATTCGCCGCGCCCTTCAGCAACTCGCCCGTGGCCAGGATGCGCCCGGTCACCGCGTATATGCCGTAGCGCGGACGCAGATAGCTCTCGATATCGAGATTGGCGGTGGGATAGCCGATCTCGCGCCCCCGCTTGTCGCCATGCTGGACGATGCCGCGAATGGCGAAGGGGCGGGTCAGCAGGTCGGTCGCGGTCTCGCAGTCGCCCTGCCTGAGCGCTTCGCGGATGCGGCTGGAGGATACCGGCGCTTCGCCCTGTTCGACGGGGGCTACGGTCCGGCTGGCGAGGGCGGGATGGGCGGCCAGAAGGTCGACATTCCCCGCCGCGCCCTTGCCGAAGGTGAAGTCCTCGCCCGTGACCACGCCGTGCGCGCCCAGCCGCTCCACCAGGATTTCGGCAATGAAATCTTCCGCGCTGGTCCCGGAGAGCTCCGCATCGAAATGGAAAACCAGCATCGCGGAGGCGCCGGCCGCAATGTAGAGTTCCTGCCGCTGTTCCAGCGTGGTCAGGCGGAAGGGCGGCGTATCGGGCTTGAAAAAACGCACCGGATGGGGGTCGAAGGTCGCGACGATGGCAGGCCGCCCCTCTGCGCGGGCCCATTCGATCGCTTCGCCCGCGACCTGCTGGTGTCCACGATGAAACCCGTCGAAATTGCCGAGCGCGATGATCGCACCTCGCAAGGGGCCGGGCACCGGTTCACGGTGGTCCAGCCACCTCATGCCGCGTCCTGCGCCCGGCAGCGATAGGTCAGGAAGGAGAAAGCAGGCAGGTCGCCGTCCGCTTCCCGGTCATCCCGCGCGGTCAGTTCCCAGCTTGCACCGAGCGGCTTCATGAACGTGTCGCCCGCAAAATCGGCGTGGATCTGGGTCAGCTCGATCCGGTCCGCACGGGGGCGGAAGACGTCGTATACGGCCGAACCGCCCACGATGGCGATGTCGGTATCGGGATCGTCCTCCCGCGCGGCGGCGAGCGCGGCCGGTACCGATCGCACGATCTGCGCGCCCTCGGCCTCGAAGCTGTCGCGCCGGGTCAGGACGATATGCCTGCGCCCCGGCAGGATGCCCGGCAGGCTTTCAAAGGTCTTGCGGCCCATGATCATCGGCTTGCCCAGCGTCAGTGCCTTGAACCGCTTCAGATCTTCGGGGATGTGCCACGGCAGTTTGCCGCCCTTGCCGATCGTACCGTTGGCGGCACGCGCATAGATCAGGAATATCTCGCCCATCAGTCGAATTTCAGCGTGGTGGTATGGCCCATCTTGCGCCCGTCAAGCGCCCTTGCCTTGCCATAGAGATGGAGCTGGGTGGCAGGGTCCGAGAGCGATGCATGCGCCGTCTTCGCGTCCTTGCCCACGATGTTGTGCATGACCATCGCCGGCGCGACGGTTCGCGTGTCGCCCAGCGGCAGGCCGAGTATGGCCCGGACATGGTTCTGGAACTGGCTGGTGACAGCACCTTCGATGGTCCAGTGCCCGGAATTGTGCACGCGCGGAGCCATTTCGTTGAACACCGGACCCTGCGCCGTGGCGAAGAATTCCAGCGTCAGCACACCGACATAGCCGAGCGCGTCGGCAACCTGCCGCGACAGGTCGCGCGCCTCGTCCACCTGCGCGGCCACGATTGCCGGCGCGGGGAGGACGGACCTGGCGAGCATTCCATCCTCATGGATATTGTGCGTGCTGTCCCAGAACACGATCTCGCCGCCGCGTCCGCGCGCCAGGATGACCGAGAATTCGGCATCGAACTCGACCAGCCCTTCGTAGATTGCGGGCCCGGCGGGTAGCGATACGCCATCGACCTCGTGTGCGGAACGGATGCGCCATTGCCCCTTGCCGTCATACCCGTCGCCCCGGGTCTTGAGGATACCGGGCGCGCCGATCCGCTCCACCGCGGAGGCGAGGTCGGCGCGGTTGTCGACCGGAGCGTATGGCGCAGCGCGGCCGCCCAGGCCCTCTACGAACCGCTTTTCATTGAGCCGGTCCTGCGCCGTTTCCAGCGCGCGGGGATGGGGGGCCAGCAGGTCGCCAAGCTGCGAGATCGCATCGACCGGGACATTCTCGAACTCCCATGTCACCACGTCGCAATTCTGCGCGAAGGCAGCCATGGCGGCGCGGTCGTCCCATGCGTTCTGGAACGTATCGGCGCATACGTCGGCGGCAACGATCTCTTTTTCCGGACTGTAGGTGATGCAGCGATAGCCCATCTGCGCGGCGGCCATGGCCATCATCCGGCCCAGCTGTCCGCCGCCCAGAATGCCGATCGTGCTGCCGGGTGCCAGCGGTTTCGTCTTCTTCATCGCTCGGATCAGTCCACCGGGTGGTCGGCAACGGCATCGCTGCGCTTCGCACGCCATGCCTTGAGCCTGCCCGCAAGGGCGGTATCGCTGGTGCCCAGGATACTCGCGGCGAGCAGGCCTGCATTGGTCGCGCCAGCCTCGCCGATGGCCAGCGTGCCTGTCGGTACGCCTGCCGGCATCTGGACGATGGAAAGCAGGCTATCCATGCCCGAGAGGGCCTTGGACTGGACGGGTACGCCCAGCACCGGGAGATGGGTCATCGCGGCGATCATGCCGGGCAGGTGCGCAGCGCCGCCCGCGCCCGCGATGATGACCTTGATGCCTTCATCTTCCGCATTCCGGGCGAAATCGACCATGCGGCCGGGTGTGCGGTGGGCGCTGACGATCCGCGCCTCGTGCGCGACGCCCAGTTCCTCGAGCACTTTTGCAGCGCATTGCATGGTCGGCCAGTCGGACTGACTGCCCATGACGATGGCGACGTCGATCGCGCTGCCTTTGCCGCCTCCGTCCTTCCCGTTCTCCCCCGCGGCCATCTCAGCGATCCTTCAGGTAATAGCGTTCGCCCGGCGTCATCGCGTCGTCGAATTCGTAGACGATCGGCTGGCCGGTCGGGATTTCGAGCCCCGTGATATCCTCGTCGGAAATGTTCGACAGGTGCTTCACCAGCGCGCGCAGGGAATTGCCGTGGGCGGAGACGATGACCGGGCCGCCGTCCTTCAGGGCGGGAACGACCGCTTCCTCGTAATAGGGAAGGACGCGCTCGATCGTCATCTTCAGGCTTTCGGCGGATGGCACGTCGATGCCAGCGTAGCGCGGATCGGCCGACAGGTCGAATTCGCTGCCGTCTTCCATGTCCGGCGGGGGCACGTCGAAGCTGCGGCGCCAGATATGGACCTGCTCGTCACCGTGACGGTCGCGCGTTTCCTGCTTGTCGAGGCCGGTCAGGCCCCCATAGTGCCGTTCGTTCAGGCGCCAGTCCTTCGTTTCCGGAATCCACAGCCGGTCGCAGGCTTCCAGTGCGAGATGCAGCGTCCGGATCGCGCGCGTCTGGAAGCTGGTGAAGGCTCGCACAGGCAGCATGTCGGGATGACGGGCAAGCAATTCGCCGGCGGCGCGTGCCTCGGCGATGCCTTTTTCCGTCAGGCCGACATCCCACCAGCCGGTGAACCGGTTGGCGAGGTTCCATTCGCTCTGTCCGTGGCGAACGAGAATCAGCGTGGGCATTCAGGTCTCCGATCTGGCAGGCAGGGGCCGCATCGCCGGGCAGCGGGCGGCACGATGATGTCCGGGCGCCGCGTTAACCGCCACTGCCCTCCTTTGGAAGGGCTTCCGATGCTTCGTCCCTCTGGCCCATTTCGCGTGCCTGCGCCTTGCGGCGCCTCAGATTCTCCCGCAGCTTTGCCGCGAGACGCTCTTCCCTGCTGGCTGACGAGGCATTGTCGGTCATGGCGTGACCTTGCCAAGACGAACGCCCGCGCTCAAGCTTTGCTTGACTTGTCGGCCACATCCGACAATAGGCGCGCCTGCCTGGCAAACAGGTACTCGGCGCCGCGGTAGCTCAGTGGTAGAGCGCACCCTTGGTAAGGGTGAGGCCGAGAGTTCAATTCTCTCTCGTGGCACCATTTCCCCCATCCCCCCCCTCCCCTTCGTGTCGCCTCGCGAATCGCGCGGCTGCCGATATTCAGGCCGTTACCGGCGGCCTGTATCCTTTCAGGAGCAGCCTTCGTCGAAGGGCGCTTGAAAAGCCGCTGCGCCCGATTCAGAAGATGGCCCCATGACACAGGGCGGAACCAATGGCGCGGGGGCACCGGGCACGCAGGACCCGGCGGAACCGGAACGGACAGGCGATTCACTTGAAGAGCCGCTTACCCGGCTTCACCCGAATCACGAGAAAGCGATGCGCGTTCAGGGCGCAGGCATCGCGCTGCCTTTCCTGATCGGCGCAGGCGTGCTCGATTTCGTCTTGCCCGTGCCGACGGGCGTCATTTTCGGACCGGTTTTCATCCTGGCCATACTCTTGGTGCTGCGAATCCCGCACCGCCGTTTTGCCGCGCGCGGGTTTTCCATGTCCGGCGACCGACTGCGCGTCGTTCGCGGACTGCTGTTCCGGTCCGATACCGTCGTGCCGTTCGGCAGAGTGCAGCATATCGATGTCGATCGCGGGCCGCTCGAGCGCTTCTACGACCTTGCGACGCTGACCCTTCACACGGCTGGTAGTCACAATGCCTCGGTCCACCTGCCCGGCCTGAAACACGATGATGCCCTGTCCATGCGCGAGGAAATCCGTGCTAAGATCAAGCGCGATTCGGCGTGACGGACGCCCTGCCTGACCGCGCGGTAGAAGGCGAACCGGACGTACAGCGCACAGACCCCCTGTCGGTGGTGGTCAAGGCCATCGTCCTCTTGCCGCAACTCGTCCTGCCGCTCGGTGCGGCGGCCTATTCCATTGGCGGCGACCTGGACGGCGGCGAGGTGGGTATCGATATCGGCAGCGGGATCGGCTGGCTCCTCATGCTGCTGGCGGCGGTGATCGCTGCCAATCTGGCGGTCACCTACCTGCAATGGCGCCGGTTCACCTACCGCGTCGGGGAGGCCGACATCCGGGTTGAAAGCGGCATCCTGTCGCGCGCCGCGCGCTCGGTTCCCTATGACCGTATCCAGGATGTCAGCCTGGAGCAGAAATTCGTCGCCCGCCTTCTGGGTCTGGTCGAGGTTCGCTTCGAAACGGGGGCCGGGGGGAAGGACGAACTGACGCTGGCCTATCTTTCGCAAGCTGACGGCGAGGCGCTGCGCGAAGTGGTGAGGGAAAGGCGCGACGATGCGCAGGGCGAAGGCACGCCTGCGCAGGAGAAAACCGTGTCCCCGGAAGCGGAGGGCGAGGCCATCTTCACCATGGGGCCGAGGCGGCTGGCCACATTCGGCCTGTTCGAATTTTCGCTGGCGGCGGTCGCGGTACTTGCCGCGGCGGTGCAGCAGGCCGACTTCCTGCTGCCGTTCGACCTGTGGTCGGAGGATTTCTGGGGCGACGTCCTTGCCGGGCCCGGAAGGCAGCTCGCATCCCTCGGGCTGGTCGCGCAAATTACAGGCGTGGTTCTCGTCATCGGCACGCTGCTGGTCGTGGGGCTGGCGACCGGTCTCGTGCGCACATTCTTGCGTGACTGGGATTTCCGGCTGGACCGCACTGCCAAGGGATTTCGCCGTCGGCGCGGGCTGCTGACCCGGACCGATGTCGTCATGCCGGCCCACCGCGTCCAGGCCCTGCGCCTGACGACCGGTGTGGTGCGCCGCAGGTTCGGCTGGCGCGGCCTGAAATTCGTGAGCCTCGCGCAGGATTCCGGAGATGCCAGCCATGTCGTCGCGCCTTTTGCAAAGGATGCGGAACTGCTGCCGATCGCAGCGGCAGCGGGGTTCTCCCCGCCGGGTGACGACTTGCGCTGGGCGAGGGCGAGCGGAGGTTTCCGGATCGTCAGCGCGATTGTCGAAGGCGGCACGTTCCTGCTGATCGCGCTGGGAATCGAAGTGGCGCTGGCGGTGTCCGGCGTGGACCTGATTCCGAATCAGAAGCTTGTCGGCCTCCTACCGCTTGCCGCTGCGGCCGTGGTGGTCCTGTGGCAATATCTGCTCTGGCGAGCGGAACGGCACGCCATCAGCGAAGAGCAGGTCTTCATCCGCACCGGGTTCTTCTCACCCGAATTGTCCATCGGGAACCGGGTGAAGCTGCAATCGGCGGAAATTTCGCAAGGGCCGGTCGCCCGCTGGATGGGCTTTTCCACGCTGCATCTCGGTCTCGCAGGGGGCAAGCTGTCCGTGCCCGGAATGCCGGTTGATCGGGCCCGTAAATGGCGCAGCGCGGTGTTGGACAGCATGGCGACGCGGGACTTCTCCCGCTTGCTCTGACCCCTTGGCGTGCAGCGCCGCGCTAGCTCAGGCTCTAAGGTCGGACCAGTCCGGGTTCTCGTCGAACTTGCGTGCGACATAGGAACATTGCGGGACGATCTTGAAGCCTTTCTCGCGGGCATCCGACACCAGCTGGTCCACCAGCCGGGCAGCAACGCCGCGGCCGCCGATTTCCGACGGTACCACGGTGTGCGTGGCAATGCGCACATCGTCCTGCCGGATCGCTTCCTTCGGTTCCCATTCGAGGAAGCCGCTCTGGTCGCTGTCGGCGAGATGCGCGACATAGCGGCCACCCTGCCCCTGCACTTCGTGCGTGATGGTGAGTTTCAGTTCGTCTTGCGTGGTTTGCATGGTTTGCGTGGTCATCGCGGACGTCTCCTTCTTGCAACCAACACAGGCCGGGCTAAGGGCGTTCCTGCATGACACGTTTTCTTTCCGACAACGCCGCCAGCGTGCATCCCGCCGTTTGGGACGCCCTGAAATCCGCCGATAGCGTGCAGTCGCCCTATGACGGTGACGACCTGTCGCAGCGGCTGGACGAGGCATTCGGGGCGCTGTTCGGACGCGAAGTCGCCGTCCTGTGGGTGGCGACCGGCACGGCGGCCAACTGCCTCGCCCTGTCGGCCATGGTCCCCCCGCACGGAGCGGTCGTGTGTCACCGGGAAGCGCATATCGAGATGGACGAGGGCGGGGCGCCCGGCTTCTTCCTCCATGGTGCCAAGCTGTTGCTGGCGGACGGGGAGGGCGCGCGCATAACGCCGGATGCCATTCGCGCCGTCATCGACCCGATCCGGGACGATGTGCACCAGGTCCAGCCGCACGCGATTTCCGTCACGCAGGCGAACGAATACGGGCGATGCTATCGCCCGACCGAACTCGCGGCCATCGGCGCTCTGGCGAAGGAGCGCGGGCTCGGTTTCCATGTCGACGGGGCACGCTTCGCCAATGCCGTCGCGCATCTCGGCTGCGCGCCGATCGAGGCGGTCGGTCCGGCGCAGGCGCTCAGCTTCGGCTGCGTGAAGAATGGCGGCATGAATGCAGAGGCGATCGTGTTCTTCGATCCTGCGCTGGCCGACCTCGTGCGGTATCGCCGCAAGCGGTCGGGCCATTTGCAATCGAAGGGCCGATTCCTTGCCGCGCAATTGCTGGCCATGGTCGAAGGCGATGTGTGGCTGGACAATGCCCGCCGCGCGAACGCTGCCGCTTCCGCCATCGTCGCCGGAGCCGCGGACCGCCTGCTGCATCCGGTAGAGGCGAACGAAGTGTTCATGCGCCTGTCTGCGCCCGAACGGGAAGCCCTGAGGAAACAGGGATACCACTTCTACGACTGGGGCTCGGATGCCGCCCGCTTCGTCGCCAGCTGGGACAGCGATCCGGCTGCGGCAGAGGCGCTGGGCAAGGCGATCGCTGCGCTGTGAGCCCCGACCAGTCCGACATGCTGAGCTGGCGGGTCATCGTCCCGTTCCTGCTGACCGGCACGATCTGGGGGTCCACCTGGTTCGTCATCACCGGCCAGATCGACGGGGTTCCGGCGGCGTGGTCGGTATTCTACCGTTTCGCGCTGGCGACCCCGGCCCTGTTCATCGTGGCGGCGTTGATGAAGCGCCGGCTTCGCCTGACCGGGCCGGAACAGCGGCTGGCGATGATCGTCGGCCTGTTCCAGTTCAGCGGCAATTTCCTGTTCGTCTATCACGCGGAGCTTTACGTCACCTCCGGCATCGTGGCGATGATGTTCGGCCTGCTGATGGTGCCCAATGCCCTGTTTGCACGGGTCTTCCTGGGCGAGAAGGCGCGCGGTTCCTTCTGGGCCGGCAGCGCCATCGCCATTGTCGGGGTTTCGCTGCTGCTGCTGCACGAATGGCGTGCCAATCCCGACGCGGGCGTTATCGGCGGCAACGTGTCGCTCGGCATCGTGCTGGCGGCTCTGGGCATCCTTGCCGCCTCGCTCGCCAATGTCGTGCAGGCCAACCCGGTCGGTCGCGGCGTGCCGATGGTCAGCCTGCTGGCATGGGCGATGCTCTACGGCACGCTTTTCGACCTCGGTTTCGCCGTGCTGACCGCCGGGCCGCCGCCCGTGCCGACGTCTGCCGGATATTGGGGCGGCATCGTCTACCTCGCGCTGATCGGGTCGGTCGTGACCTTCCCGCTGCATTACAATCTGGTCCGCGAAATCGGCGCGGGGCGCACGGCCTATAACTCGATCCTGACGATTTCCGTCGCGATGGCGATTTCCACCCTGTTCGAGGAATATCGCTGGACCGCCCTGACGCTGGGCGGGATGGGGCTGGCGGTGCTCGGCATGATCCTGGCGCTGCGCGCACGGCGCCAGAAATCGGTGCAGGTCCAGCAGAGCGCGCAAATGCGTGTCCGGCCCGAAGAGGCCGGCGAAGGGTAGGCCGCTCCCGAAACCTAGAGCAGGCTGCGCAGACCCTCGCGGTAGGTCGGATATTTCGGTCGCCAGCCCAGCACCCGCTTCGCCTTGCCATTGGCGACGCGGCGGTTCTCCGAATAGAAGCCGCGCGCCATCTCGCTTAGCCCGGCCTGCTCCACGGTCTGCAGGGGCGGCGGGGAAACGGCCAGCAGGCGGCACGCTTCCTCGGTCACGGCATTCCCGCTGGCCGGCAAATCGTCCCCGAGATTGTAGGCGCCCGGCGGCGCATCGCTTTCGACTGCCGCGACAACGCCCGACGCGATATCCTCGACATGCACGCGGCTGAAGACTTGGCCGGGAAGGTCGATCCGCCGTGCCTTGCCGCTTTGCACCCGGTCCAGCGCACTGCGCCCGGGACCGTAGATTCCCGGCAGGCGGAACACCCGTGCACCGAGCTCGATCCAGAGCGCGTCGGCATCGTTCCTCGCATCGCGTCGTCCAATTCCGGCGGGCGAGTTTTCGTCGACCCATGCCCCCTGCTGGTCGCCATAGACCCCGGTCGAGGACAGGTATCCGTACCATGCGGTCGGAAACTCGCGCCCGTAAGTATCGAGCACCGGGTCGAGCCCGCTTTCCCTGTCGGGCGGAACCGAGGACAACACATGGCTCGACTGCGCCAGCGCCTCCATCACGGCCTGCCGGTCGCCGAACGCGATCTCTCCTTCGCTGCCGGTGGCGACGACGTGCCAGCCGCGCTGTTCCAGCGCCGCCCTGATGCGCTTTGCCGAATAGCCGAGGCCGAAAATGAACATTTGCTTCATCGGGCGGTTCTACCCATCACACAGACCTCTCGAACAGAAAGTACCCTACACCCCATGGACATCGCCCGCACCCCTTCGACCGCCGACGGAAATCCGCAACTCGCCGATGCCCCGCCCGAGCCGAAGGAGCCGGCCATTATCCGGCGCGAGGATTACGCGCCCTTCGCGTGGCTGGTTCCGGAAGTGCACCTGGATTTCGATCTCGGGCTGGAGACGACGAAAGTCACCGCGACCCTGAAGGTCCAGCGCAATCCCGCCGCTGATCCCTCGCCGACGATCCGGCTGAATGGTGACGGGCTGGAACTGGAATCGCTGGCCTGCGACGGCGGCGAATGTTCCAGCTGGTCGATGGATGGCGGCGACCTCTTGGTGTCGCTGGAAGGCGATTCGCACGAACTGACGATCACGACGGTCCTGAACCCGTCGGCCAATACCGCGCTGATGGGGCTGTTCGCATCGAACGGTATGCTGTGCACGCAGTGCGAGGCGGAAGGGTTCCGCCGCATCACCTTCTTCCCGGACCGGCCCGATGTCCTCTCCAGCTATACGGTGCGGATGGAGGGATCGCAGGAAGCGTTCCCGGTCCTGCTCGCCAATGGCAACGAGGTCGAATCGGACGAGGTGGGCGAGGATCGCCATTACGCCGTCTGGCAGGATCCCTGGCTCAAGCCGTCCTATCTCTTTGCGCTCGTCGCGGGCGATCTGGTTGCGCGCAAGGACCGTTTCACCACCATGGGCGGGCGCGACGTGGAACTCGCCGTATGGGTCCGCGAGGGCGACGAGGGGCGCACCCATCACGCCATGGAATCGCTCAAGACATCCATGAAGTGGGATGAGGAAACCTTCGGCCGGGAATATGATCTCGACATCTACAACATCGTCGCGGTCAGCGATTTCAACATGGGCGCGATGGAGAACAAGGGGCTGAACGTCTTCAACACGAAATACGTGCTGGCTGACCGCGACACCGCGACGGACGGCGATTTCGACGCGGTCGAAGGCGTTATCGCGCACGAATACTTCCATAACTGGTCCGGCAACCGCGTGACCTGCCGCGACTGGTTCCAGCTCAGCCTGAAGGAAGGCTTCACCGTGCTGCGCGACCAGTTGTTCAGCCAGGACATGCAGGGCGAAGCGGTCAAGCGGATCGAGGATGTCCGCGTCCTGCGCGGTGTGCAGTTCCCGGAAGACAGCGGCCCGCTGGCCCATCCGATCCGGCCCGATTCCTACCGCGAGATCAGCAATTTCTACACCGCGACCGTCTATAACAAGGGGGCCGAGGTCATTCGGATGATGCGGGTCATGGCGGGCGAGAAGGCGTTCCGCGAGGCCTGCGACCTGTATTTCGAACGGCATGACGGGGAAGCCGCGACCTGCGAGGATTTCATCACCGCGATGGAAGACGGCACCGGGCTGGACCTGACGCAGTTCCGCCTGTGGTACAGCCAGGCCGGGACGCCGAAGGTCGACGTGGTGATGACCCATGACGGGGATACGGCCGCGCTGAGGCTGCGGCAGGACGTGCCTGCAACACCGGGCCAGCCGGCCAAGATGCCCATGCCGATCCCGCTGAAGATCGCCCTCCTCGACCGCGAGACGGGACAGCACGATGGCGAGCGACTGGTCGTGCTCGACACCGCAGAGAAGACGCTTCAGTTCGAAGGGTTTGCGAAGCCTCCGGTCCTGTCGGTCAATCGCGGCTTCACCGCGCCCGTCGCGATCGAGCGCGTGGTCGACCAGGGCGACCTCGTTTTCCTCGCCCGACACGACGATGACAGCTTCGCCCGCTACGAAGCGATGCAGGAACTGGTCGTCGGCGAATTGCTGGCGGCTGTCGACGGGGACGGAGACCGGGCTGCGGGGCGGGAGGCCGTGGCGAAGGCGCTGGGCACGATCCTGACCGACGAAACGCTGGACGATTCGATGCGCGGGGAATTGATGCTGCTACCCAGCCAGACCTATCTCGCCGAACAGATGCTGGTGGCCCAGCCCGGCGCCATCCACCGCGAGCGCGAGGCGCTGAAGGCCTATTTGGGCGATGCGCTGGGGGACGAACTCCATGACCTCTACGATCGGGTGGAGGCGGTCCCCTATGCCATGACGCCGGAGGGCCGCGGCGCGCGCAAGGTGAAGACGCAGGTGCTTGTCTATGCAGCGGCGAGCGATCCCGCGAAAGCTGCGGAGCTGGCCGCGGCCCAATACAATTCCGCGGACAATATGACCGACCGGCAGGGCGCGCTGATGGTGCTCGCCGGACTGGAGGGGATCGAGCGCACCGATGCGCTGATGGACTTCTACAACCGCTATAAGGGCAACGAACTGGTCATCGACAAGTGGTTTGCGATGCAGGCAAGCTCGCTCCATCCGTCGGTCATCGCGCATGTGAAGGCGTTGGCCGACCATCCCGATTTCACCATGAAGAACCCCAACCGTGTGCGGTCCCTGTTCATGGCCTTTGCCGGGAACCCGCACGGCTTCCACGCCGAGAGCGGGGAGGGATACACCATGATCGCGGACACGATCCTCGAACTCGATGCCATCAATCCGCAGACGGCCGCGCGCTTCGTTTCGCCGCTCGGTCGCTGGCGCAGGATGGAGCCGGGCCGGGCGGCCCTGATGCGGCAGCAGCTGGAGCGTATTGCCGGCGCCGATGCGCTGTCGCGCGATACCTATGAACAGGTTAGCCGCAGCCTTGGCTGAGGTGCGGCCGATCCGCGCGCGCGTGCTGGAGGGCGTGCCCCATGGATTCCTGACGCGCGAGGGCGGCGTATCCACCGGAACCGTATCGGGCCTGCAATTCGGCGTCGGTGCGGGGGATGACCCCGGGGCGGTTGCCGAGAACAGGCGGCGCGGGATCGAGGCGGTCCTGCCCGGTGCCATGCTCGCCATGCCGTACCAGGTGCATTCGCCCGATGCCGTTATCCTCGACCGCGCGGTGGAAGGTGACGAACGCCCGCCTGCGGACGCCCTCGTCACCGCAACCCCCGGCTTGCTTGTGGGAGTGGTAACGGCCGATTGCGCGCCTGTCCTGCTGGCCGACCGGCAGGCAGGCGTGGTCGCTGCCGTCCATGCCGGATGGCGAGGCGCGGCAGGCGGGGTCATCGATTCGGCCGTTGCAAAAATGCTGGAGCTCGGTGCGGAATCCAAGGACATCTTCGCCGCGATCGGTCCCGCGATCGCGCAGGCGAATTACGAGGTCGGACCGGAAATGCGCGACGCTTTCTTGCCCGAGGACGAGGCGTTTTTCGCGCAAGGGCGGGGTGACCGCCTGCACTTCGACCTAGAGGGTTACGTAGCGTCGCGGCTGCGACAGGCCGGCGTGACCCGGGTGGAGGCGCTCGGCCTCGATACCTATGGCGATGCCGGGCGGTTCTATTCCTTTCGCCGTTCCACCCATACGGGCGAAGCCGACTACGGGCGACAGGCCGCATTGATCGGCCTGCCCTGACTGGTGCAGGATAGCCACCAAGAGAGCGGAAAAGGCCATTGGCATTGCCGCAACTAGCAGCTAGTAGCCCGCCCAAACATGCGTGCGGCGACTGCCGCGGGCATCGGGGCACCGTGACCGGACACATGCTGGACCATGGCGGCTCTTTTTCGAAGAACCGGACGACCCGGACGGTCGTTCGCAGGCAAGGTAGGACTTGATGGCTGACACTTCGGGCACGGCGACTGCGACACCCGCAATCGAGCCTGCGGACCATGACGGAACCCACGACGGTGTGCGCCGCCGCGATTTCATCAATATCGCCGCGCTCGGCACGGCCGGTGTGGGCGGCCTCGCAGTGGTTTACCCGCTGATCAGCCAGATGGCACCGAGCGCCGACGTGCTTGCCGAAAGCAGCACCGATGTCGACGTTTCCGCAATCCAGCCCGGACAGGCGATCAAGGCGGTTTTCCGCAAGCAGCCGCTGTTCGTGCGCCGCCTGACTCCTGCCGAAATGCAGGAAGCCAATGCAGTGGACACAGGCTCGCTCCGCGACGCGGAAAGCCTGGCCGACCGCACGAAGCCGGGTCACGAGGATATTCTGGTCACGATGGGTGTATGCACCCATCTCGGCTGCGTTCCGCTGGGCGCCGCCGAGGGCGAGAACAAGGGCGAATTCGGCGGCTATTTCTGCCCCTGCCACGGTTCGCAGTTCGATACCGCCGGTCGCATCCGCAAGGGGCCCGCACCGACCAACCTCGAAGTGCCGGACTACGAATTTACCAGCGACACGACCATTCGCGTAGGCTGACCTGAGAAAGAATAGATCATGAGCTTTCCCTGGGCCAAACAATACACCCCCGCCAACGATCTGACGAAGTGGATCGACGAGAAGCTGCCGCTGCCGCGCCTCGTCTACAACGCGGTGGGTGCGGGCTATCCCGTTCCGCGCAACCTTTCCTATATGTGGAATTTCGGCGTGCTGGCGGGCTTCTGCCTCGTGCTGCAGATCGTCACCGGCGTCATCCTGGCGATGCATTACGCGCCGAACGCGCTAGTCGCCTTCGCCTCGACCGAGCACATCATGCGCGACGTCAACTGGGGCTGGATGCTGCGTTACGCCCACGCCAACGGGGCAAGCTTCTTCTTCCTGGTGCTGTACCTGCACATTTTCCGCGGCCTGTATTACTCCTCCTACAAGGCCCCGCGCGAGATGATCTGGCTGCTGGGTGTGGTGATCTTCCTGCTCGTGATGGCGACCGCCTTCATGGGTTATGTGCTGCCGTGGGGCCAGATGAGTTTCTGGGGCGCGAAGGTGATTACCGGCCTGTTCGGCGCGATCCCGCTGGTCGGCGAGCCGATCCAGGTGTGGCTGCTGGGCGGTTATGCGCCTGACAATGCCGCGCTGAACCGCTTCTTCTCGCTGCACTTCCTGCTGCCCTTCGTGACGGCAGGCGTGATCATCCTCCACATCTGGGCGCTGCATATCCCGGGTTCGTCGAACCCGACCGGCGTCGAGGTGAAGAGCGAGAGCGACACCGTGCCGTTCCACCCGTATTACACGGCCAAGGACGGGTTCGGGCTTGGCGTCTTCCTCATCATCTATTTCGCGATGGTGTTCTTCCTGCCGAACTATCTCGGTCACGCGGACAACTACATCGAGGCGAACCCGCTGGCGACGCCCGCCAACATCGTGCCGGAATGGTATTTCTGGCCGTTCTACGCGATCCTGCGCGCCTTCACCTTCGATTTCATCCTGCCGGCAAAGCTGTGGGGCGTGATCGGAATGTTCGCATCGATCCTGCTATGGTTCATCCTGCCGTGGCTCGACCGTTCGCCGGTGCGTAGCGGCCACTATCGCCCGCTGTTCCGCAAGTTCTTCTGGTTCGGCCTGATCCCCTGCATCCTGGTGCTGGGCTATTGCGGCGGCGCCCATCTCTCGACCTTCACGATCCTGGCCAGCCAGATCGCGACGGCATACTACTTCCTGCACTTCCTGGTGATCCTGCCGCTCATCTCGTCCTTCGAGAAGCCCGAGCCGCTGCCCTACTCGATCACCGAAGCCGTGCTGGGGTCCGACAAGAAAGCCGTGCTGGGCGAAAACACCTCGCCCGCCGTCTGAAGCGAATAGGAAAGAGTTTTAACATGGTTCGCCTTCTCGCTATCGGCGCCGGCCTTCTCTTCACCTTCGTGGTGATGATCTCATTCGTTGCGGACGCGTATAACGCGGCCACGACAGAGGCGGAGGAATCGCCGGAATACGCCTTCCATCTCGAAGCCCGCGCACCCGAGGGCGGCTGGTCGTTCACCGGGCCGATCGGCACATGGGACATCGGCCAGCTCCAGCGCGGCTACAAGGTCTACAAGGAAGTCTGTTCGGCTTGTCACGGGCTGAAATATGTCGCGTTCCGCAATCTTGCCGATCTCGGCTATACCGAGAACCAGGTCCGCGCCGAAGCGGCCACCTGGCAGGTTCCGGGCATCGACCCCGCGACCGGTGAAGCCGTGATGCGTGCGGCCGAGCCGACCGATTACTTCCCGTCGCCCTATCCCAACGACGTTGCCGCGGCCGCTGCGAACAACAATGCCATCCCGCCGGACCTCTCGCTGATCACGAAGGCCCGCCATCACGGCACGGACTACGTCTATTCGCTGCTGGCCGGATACCAGCCGATCCCGGCCGAACTGACGGAAGAATTTCCCGATTTCCGGACGCCTGAGGGTCTCTATTTCAACCCTTACTTCGCGTATCTCAACATCGCGATGGCACCGCCGCTTACGTCGACCGGCCAGGTGACGTTCGACGACGGAACCGAGGCGACCATCCCGCAGATGTCGGAAGACGTCACCGCGTTCCTGACCTGGGCGGCCGAGCCGACCCTGGTGAAGCGCAAGCAGACCGGCTGGCCGGTGCTCATCTTCCTGGTCTTTGCAACCGTCCTCGCCTGGATGGCGAAGCGCCAAATCTGGTCGGCGGTAAAGCCTGCCAAGCGCAAGGACTGATGGAACGGCGCCGCGTGTCGATCTCGTATCCCACGGCGCCTTCCCGGACCTGCAGCGGTCCTGCCCATGACGCCTGACGAAATTCGCGCGTCGATCCGGACCGTTCCCGACTTCCCCAAGCCGGGGATCCAGTTCCGCGACATTTCCACCCTGCTTGCCGACGGAAACGCACTGCGTGCCGCCGTGGGGCATCTGGCAGAGCGCACGGAAGGCGCCGATGCCATTGCCGGGATGGAAGCACGCGGCTTCATCTTCGGCGCTGCGGTGGCGATGCGCCTCGGCATCGGGTTCATACCGGTCCGCAAGCCGGGCAAGCTGCCTGTGCAGACCATCGGCATCGACTACGCGCTCGAATACGGCGCCGACCGGCTGGAGGTCGATCCCTCCGTGGTCGCTGAGGGGAGCCGCATCGCACTCGTCGACGATCTGATCGCCACTGGCGGCACGGCCTGTGCAGCAGCCGATCTCCTCAAAGAAGCTGGAGCCGTAATCACGAATGCCGCTTTCGTCATCGACCTACCGGACCTCGGCGGCGCTGCACGATTACGCGCTAAGGGCCTCGAAGTAACCGCGCTGGTTTCGTTCGACGGTGAGTAGAAGACTCAGCGCATACAGCATCGGGCGCGTCTAGCTGATCAACCCTTTGGGAAAGCTGGGATAGAATTTCGGCCCGGCGCGTTGTAGTCCCGTCTTGCGCCGCCCATCGGCTGCGCACCGCAGGAGGGCGGAATGGAATCGCAAGCGCTTGTTATCGCGACCGTCGGTGTGCTCGGCATCGGGGCGCAGTGGATCGCGTGGCGCACAGGCTGGCCCGCAATCGTCCTCATGCTGCTCGCCGGTTTCCTCGCCGGCCCGGTATTCGGCCTGTTCGATCCCGAAGAAACCTTTGGCGACCTCCTAGAGCCCATGATCGGACTGGGCGTGGCCCTGATCCTGTTCGAGGGCGGCCTCAGCCTCGATCTGAGGGAGCTTCGCCATTCGGGCGACGGTGTCTGGCGCCTGGTCGTGTTCGGCGTGCCCTTCGGCTGGCTGTTCGGCGCACTCGCCGCCTATTACGTGGCCGGGCTGGTCTGGCCGGTCGCCATCCTGTTTGCCGGCATCCTGGTGGTGACCGGACCCACGGTGGTCATCCCACTGCTCCGGCAATCCAGCGTGAAGACGCGGCCCGCCTCCATCCTGAAATGGGAAGCGATCGTGAACGACCCGTTCGGGGCACTGGCAGCCGTCATCGCCTACGAATATTTCCGCATTTCCGCCGAAACGCCCGGCGCATCGGTCTTCAACGTCGTTCCGCCGCTGATCCTGGCCGCGATCCTGGCCGGCCTGCTGGGCTTTGCAGCCGCTGCTGCCATCGCGTGGGCTTTCCCTCGCGGCGCCGTGCCCGAATACCTGAAGGTGCCGGTGCTCTTCACGACGGTGATCGGCGTCTTCGTCATCTCGAACAAGATCGAGCACGAGGCCGGACTTGTCGCAGTGACCGTGATGGGCATCGCGCTTGCGAACATGAACGTCTCCAGCCTGCGGAGCATCCATCCGTTCAAGGAAAACATCGCGGTCATCCTGGTATCGGGCATCTTCATCCTGCTCTCCGCCGGCTTGGACTTCGATGAATTGCGGGACTTCGAATGGCGCTTCGGCCTGTTCCTCCTCGCCCTGCTGTTCCTCGTGCGTCCGGCAACGGTCCTGATCAGCCTGCTGGGCAGTTCGGTCCCGTGGAACGAGCGCCTGTTCCTGGCGTGGATCGCACCGCGGGGCATCGTCCTCGTCGCCATTTGCGGCCTGTTTGCCCTGCGCCTGAACGAACTGGGTTACGGCGACGGTTCCATCCTTGTCGGGCTGAGCTTCGCGGTCGTCGTATCCACCATCATCGCGCATGGCTTCACCGTCGATATCGTCGCCAAGCTGTTGAAGGTGAAGGGTGACACGCGCCCGGGTCTGCTGATTGCAGGCAGTACATCGTGGACCATCGCGCTTGCCAAGCAGATGCTGGAACTGAAGACGCCGGTGATGATCGTCGATTCCAGCTGGCAAAGGCTGGCCCCGGCGCGCCGCGCGGGCGTGCCCTATTATCACGGCGAAATCCTGAACGAGGCGACGGAGCACAATCTCGATCTCGGACCCTACCAGGTGCTGGTCGCGGCGACCGACAACGAGGCCTACAACGCCCTCGTCTGCAACGAATTCGCGCACGAGATCGGGCGGGACAGCGTTTACCAGCTGGGCGATTCGGATGACGAAGACCACCGCACCCTGCCGGGATCCCTTCGCGGCCGGTCGCTGTTCGAAAGCGGCTTCGGCGTTGCCGATGTGCAGGAGCGCCAGCAGCAGGGCTGGGTCTTCCGCCGCACGAAGTTGTCGGACCAGTTCGATTTCGAGGACGCGCAGGAAAAGCTGCCCGAATCGACACATATGCTGATGCTGTTGCGGGAGAGCGGCCGGATGCGCTTCTTCACCCATGCAGCCCGGCCCGAACCGCGCGCCGGCGACGTCATCGTATCGTTCAGCCCCCCGCAGTCGCGCACTCCGGAAGAGAATGCGGCGCGGCGCGAGCGCAAGGAACCAAAATCCACCGGAAAGGGCGGGCCCGACCCGCAGCCAGCATGAGACGACCCAGTATGAACGCCGCCCGCCCGGCACTCCGTCCCGCACTGACCGCCATCGCCTGCCTGGCCTTGGCTGCTTGCGGCGAGCGAGAGCCGGCGCCCGAACCGGAGGTCGAGGAGACGGTGGCAGAGCCTGACGCCGAGGCCACCGACCCGACGGACCGCGCTTCGATCATCCGGCCCGATATCGAGATCGCCCGGACCGTGGATGTCGAGCCGCTCGAAATGACGCTGGGTTTCGGCACCAGCGGAACGCAGCTTTCCGCGGAGGCCGTTACCGCCCTCGCAGAGCTGATCGAGAGCCCGCAGGTGACCGAGTTCGAAGGGACGATCACCCTGCGCGGCCACAGCGACGCGGGCGGCAACGACCAGGTCAATATGCGCCTCTCGCGCGAGCGTGCGGAGGCGGCCGCGCAGTGGCTGATCGAGAACGGCATCGACGAGGAGCGGATCGAGATCATCGCCTTCGGCGAACAGAACCCGGTCGCCCCCAATGCGCTTCCTGACGGGACGCCCGACGAGGAAGGGCGCGCCACGAATCGCCGGGTCGAAATCACGGTCGCCGTACCCGAAGGCGCGAACATTCCGGCTCCCGCCGAACCGACGCCGGAGCCGGCCGAGGAAAGCGCCGTCGACAGCGTGACACGCCAATTGTCCGGCGATTGAACCGGGCGGGCTGAATTTGCGAGAAATGGTTGACCAGCGGCCCCTGCCGGTGGCATCGGCGTCACCTCTGGATGTGCGGGTATAGCTTAGTGGTAAAGCCCTAGCCTTCCAAGCTAGTTATGCGGGTTCGATTCCCGCTACCCGCTCCAGACCTTTGTAGTCTGTGAACAAGAACCAAGCGTTCTGTTTTTAAGAACCCCGCAGCCGGGTCACACGAGAGCTGGAATTCTAGGTTGGAGACGAACTTCCTTCTGTTCCGGTCGGCTGCACCGACGATTTGTCCCGGTCCGTATTCGCCCGGCAACAGGGATTGGAACTACCCATCGTCGGCAGCTGGGTAACTCTCAATGACGAGCCTTCCATAAGCTTCGAAGGTTCCTTCATCGCATTGAACTGGCTTTTTCCGGAAGCTCTGGGAAGCGTGGCAGCTGGTCGCCTTGTCGGTGAAATAATTGAGACGGGTATACCAGAACTCGACGAACGGGTTATCAAGACCATCCGCAAAAGTGGCGAGCGCGCCGCAGGGTTCACACAATGGGACATTGGCATTCCCGATTATATCGAGCTGGCATCGGATTCCATCCGACTTGGTTCCTCCCCGGACTGAAAGGTCGCGGCTTGCTGCAGCCTCTTTATCTTTGCTCGGAACCGTGAATGCATCTCCAGGGCCATTGAAAAAGCCGCAGACAAAAAATTTCGACAATCCGATTTGTAAAGAGGGCCTTATCAGCCGAACCAGTTGTATCAAGTGGACCGGTGAGGCTAGGCTCGCAAATCAACAATCGGGGCACCCATGATAACCATTGGCATTCGCGCGGCACCAAGCGCCGTGACCTTCGCGATCTATGATGATGTGAAGGACGAAATTATAAACCTTGATCAGATCACGGTTCCGGTGGCGCTAGACACGCCTGACATGCTGAAATACCTGCGCTGCCACCTGTTGGACATTCTGCGGGAGTATGAAGTCTCATTCGCTGGCATCCGTGCGACGGAACCCTCCGCCCAGCGCGCGAACATCGGCCGAATAGAGATCGAAGGCGTAATTATGGAGTCGTTCGCGAGTAGCGACCTGGAAGGCTATTACATTGGGCATGTCTCTTCGATCATGAGCCGGCTCGGTGTGCCCCGGACCGACTTCAAGTTGTTCGTCGACGGGAAGAAGGATCCGCAGATCGACGGCTGGGATCAAGCGAACGCCAACCAGCGCGAAGCGATCCTGTGTGCAAAGGGTGCGGTCAATGCTCAGTAAACCCTACAAGCGAGCCCAGTTGCATTTCGAAGATGTCCGGGAAATCGGCTCAGACGGCAAGAATTCTAAAACCTGGATTGTAAACGACGTCCAGCTGGGCGGCGAGATCGTCATGAAGAAGATCGCCAAAGTCGATCTGCCCGACGCCGATGAGTTCTTCGATGAAGCCAAGGCGCTCTATGCCACCGCCCATCAGAACGTCGTCCAGATCCATTATTGCTGTGAGGACGACGACACTATTTTCATCGCGATGCCTTTTTATGAACGCGGTTCGGTGAAGGGATTGATGGGCGAAAAGAGGCTGACTGTTCGCGAAATCGTGCGGTTAGGATGCCAGACCCTGACTGGCCTCCACAACATCCATGTGAAGGGTCTGATCCACTTCGACATCAAGCCGGACAACATCCTGCTAACTAAACGCGGTGAGGCGATGCTTGCCGATTTCGGCCTTGCCGGACGGATGGAGTTGGGCGAAGCCACCCCAAATGGTCTTTATCTGCGCATGGCCCCTCCGGAAGCGACCGCCGGCCCGCCCTTCAATCTATCGTTCGACATCTATCAAATCGGACTAACCCTCTACCGAATGGCTGTGGGAAGCAAAGCGTTCGACAAGCAGTTCGCACGGTTCGTCCCGCAACCAGGAACGATCGACACCGGGAAGCTTGGCAATGAACTGCTGGCGGGCACTTTCCCAGATCGCAAGGCTTTTGACGAACACATTCCTGCGCGGCTGCGCAAGGTCATCGTCAAATGTCTCGAACCCAACGCCGCCGATCGCTACCAATCAGCATTAGCGGTCACCAACGGTCTTGCGTCAGTTGCTGAATGCCTCGATTGGCGTCTCGAAGACGACGGAGTTGACAAAGTGTGGATAAAGAACGAAACCGGAACACAAAGCCGGTTCGTCGTCCATGGTAACGGTTCGACCATCTTTACCGTGCAGAAGGACAACAAACAGGCGCGTCGCAAGACCGCGCTTTGCAAACCGTCGATGACGCAAACGCAGATCCGCAAAGTGCTCAAAGATAACTGATGACCAAAACGAAGAACAATCCGAAAAACTACAGGGCGCGCGACGTTGCTGCCCATGTTTCTTCGCGCGGGGCGGGTGCCACACGGGATCGCGGAACTACGTTCTTCAACGGTCCGGTCAAGAACGGCTTCCTCATCCTAAGAAAGCCAAAAACCCAGGATAACGCCAGCTGAAGCGGCTTCGGGATCCGATTGATCGAACTAGCGCGCGGCGCTTCGGCATCCATCTTGATGCGCATAAAAGTAGCCATATGGTGGTGCCATCTAGAACCGAGGTATCATTGCTCGGCGACCGCAGCTGCCGGACGCTGCGAATTACAATGTGGTGGTTTAAAGACCAGTCAGTTCATATTCGCTGATTACCCGTTGCTGGCCGGCCAAAGCGCTGCTTATGCCGAAAGGGGTTAACATCAATAGGACAAGGCCATGATGCGCTAATGATGGGTTCGAACAGGTGCAAACATAGATACGAGGTCCGCTCTGCGGGTGGGATTGGGAAGGCCGCAAGATGGGAGTGGTCCGTTTACAGGGTCGACCCGGCGAACACAAGATTGACCGATCCGGTATCAGCGTTGGAAAGCGGCGAAGTCGTCGGGGCGCAATCCCAAGCCGACAAGGCTGGACGCGCAGCCGTGAAGCGATGGGATGCGATGAAGCCCAATAATGACGTGCTGTCGGACTGAACCGCCAGTTTAGCTGGATCCGCGAAAACGCGGGTATCGCTGTTCCGATGAATGGACGCGGGGCCTAGCTGCTTGATGGAACATGCCCGTGTTATAGTCGAAAGCCACGCCCAGCAGCGCGAGAAGGAGAAATGGGAACACTTGCCCAAGGACCCCTTCGCAGATTGACCACCGAACATAGGACAGGAACGGACCCGGCCCGTCCCTTTCGCACAGCAGAAGACCACCGTTTCACCGCCTTTGTAAGCGCCTCTCGGATTAGAGGGGAAAACAGAAGGTGAAATGAAATGAATATCAACAATATCAATTGCGACACGTCGCTGGAAACGATTTCGAGCGCGCCATCAGCCGCTTGTGGCATCGCGTCCATCTGCGAAGGCCTGTCGGCCCTGTCTAGCCAACCAGTTACACAGGTGCGGGAAGGATTGCGGGCGATCCCGATACCCGCCCGGTTCGACACCCTCGTCGTGATCGGTCCTTGCGATCATGGTGAGATCAGCCGAATTCGTCTGGCACGGAAGAACGAAATACACGCCGAAGGCCTCAACGCGTTCGACGCGGTGCGCATGGTGATGGGAACACCATTCGTTGACATCACCGACTGGCGGGCCACCCGGCTTCCAACCGCCGATGAAATGCATACGATCGAGGCAGAGGCCTGCAACAGCGATGCGCTGGTGCTAGTGATCGAAGCGAACATTGTATGGACAGACGCTCCTACGGATACACCCAAGATCTGCGAACCGCTGACCCTAGATGACGTCGCCGTCCTGATTCCCTGACGGACGGCCAAGGACGGAGTGCCGGGAACCGCCCACCTTGGGGAGGGCGCGTTCCTGCGCGACGAACTTCAAGCGCACGGTGTCGAAGAGCCGTTTCAAGACACCTACAATTTCGAAATCACGAAGCAGGTGCTCCTTCTCCACCGGAGCGCCGTGCACCAGATGGTCCAACAGTGTCCGGTTGCCAGTCTCAACCACCAGATCGGTTGTGCCTGAGCGGTGTTCTTCGAGCATAACATCAATCAGGGCTTCATAGGCGCCCTGATGTTGATAACCTTCGCGCTCGGTATCCTCGCGGTCGTCGTTCTCGATGTGGACCCGGGTCGTGCCCGGGCTGGGCCCGCTCGACGCGCCCGACACCCACACCCTTACGGCAGGGTTGGCTCCTGAACCTTTGGACAAAGCCATTCGCAAACTCCTTCAGGAGCGTCGCTAGCAAACACGGCTTAACGGTTGGTTGAAGTCGCGCAATTGGCATGATGCTGCTCCGCAGCATTACACAAAAGGCTTCAATCATCCGAGGGATGCCCGAAAACAGCACTGTTTACGAGGTATTAGCAAATCTACACGAGATCAGCGTGGCCAGACATCAAGAGAGCACGGAGCTGGCGCTGCCGATGCTCGCGCATAAAGAACCAGCCACACTTGCTCTCGATTCGCTATATGGATAGCCCCATATTCAACAACGCGCATCCACCACTGGGATGACTTCACGCAAAGCTACCGGATTAACGTAGTTCAAGGGCTAAACAGAGCCGCATTATTGGAGATCGTCATGTCGATCGATAGCGACCGCCGCGGATCTTCTCCCAATTACATCGTGACCCCACCGAAGCAGGAGCCTCCGTTGGAGTGCTCGACCATCTTCCCGACCAGAACCACCGGAGCCAGAATTGACCATCACGCCGGATCGAAAGCTCACCAACCAGTTTCCGCGCACAGACGCAGCGCCGATACATTCGTCGAAATACTGGGCGAAGGAAAAGGATCGGCTGCTGCGCCAGCTCCTGATTGGCGACATCGAGCAAACCACCGGTCGAGAACTCATCACTTATTTTGCGCAGCTCGATGAGGGCATAAATCATACCGATCCCGACGACCTCTCCGAGATAATCGAGGGGGTGTCCACAGGACACGTCGACCTGTTCATCCAGACCCCTGGTGGTAATGTCGATGCGGTCGAGAAGTTCATATCAGTGCTCAGCCAGCGCGTGGAAAGCTACCGCGTCATAGTGCCGAGTTGGGCGAAGAGTGGGGGCACGGTCATCGCGATATCGGCCAAGAGCATCTTGTTGGGTGTAAATTCTGAACTGGGTCCGATCGATCCGCAGATACTCCTGCCCGACCTTGGGCCGATGCCATGCGAGTTTATCTGCCGTGACGAGACCAAGGACGCCGTGCTGCGTGAATACGCGCAAGCGTCGATCAATCGCACAAAAGGGCTGACCAAGAAGATCATGCAGAGAGGCATGCTTTCCGAACTTTCCGAGAAGGAAATCGACGAAACGATCGACAAGCTGTCATCATCGAACTGCTACAACTCCCATGGCGCCGTCATCGATTTTGGCGAAGCTGAAGCGCTCGGGTTGAGTGTCGAATGGATGCCGCCGGAAGAGGAGCTCTGGCGCCGGGTTTGGCTGCTGTATTGCCTGTATGATCAGGACACAAAGAACAAGGGCCTTGGCCGCGTAATTGAAGGGGCGGTGTTCAGCATCGCTCGCCCCGCGAGCGAGCACGCGGCATGACGGCTGAAGTAGCGATCCTGAACCGGTCCGCCGTCGCGTTGGCAGCCGACAGCGTTGTGACGCTTACCGGTCCGCGTGGCGCTAAGACATTCGATACCGCCGAGAAGATATTCGAGCTGCTGCGCAACCAGCCAGTCGGCTTGATGATCTATAACAACCCATTGTTCATGGATGTCCCGTTCGAAATCATCGCGCGACAGTTTCGCGCGGAAAATGCCAAGGTGAAGATCACAGGACTGATGCAGGTTTGGCCTGAATTTCGCGGTCACCTAATCAAAATGACGAAAAAAAGTGCGGATGAAGAACAGACACATTTACGCTCTTTGGTTGCAACCGAAGTCCGCGAACTTCAGACTGAACGTCTGGCCTGGCTGTTGGATGAAGGTGGTCGGAAACGGCGGCGCGGCACGGCGAAGCTCGATGAGCATCTACGCAAATGTGCAGTCGAACGGCGCGATGAGGGGTTGTCGAAGCCGCTCAAAGGTTTCCTGAACAATAAAAGCTTCGACGATTTCCATCGGGAATACGGAAATGTCGTGAGGGCTACCACAGCCGAGACGATGGACGGCTACGACATTGGGGCGCCGCTGGGGGAAGCCATTCAAGAGATGATCTTCGCCCTGATCAAATCCGAAGAGCGGACGAGCGCCTTCACTGGGTTAGTGTTTGCCGGCTTCGGTGAGGCGGATCTTTTCGGTTCGCTACAGAACATCGAACTGGACGGCATCGACTTTGACCGACTCGCCACGAAAGCACAGACACAGAACGCAGAACTAAAGAGCCTGAACGAGAGGGTGGACGAAGCCGTCGCTCTGCACGGTGATGCGAGGCGGACCTTCGACGATCTCGAAACGGCAGCAGAACCGGCCGCGGGTGCAGCAGCGGAGGCGGAGCAATCGCGGGCCGAGATGGTCGACCTTGCCGAACAATACATATTGAAGCGTGCCCAAGCAGTCACCCTTCGCTGGGCGATCGAGCGTTACCGGGACGAGAACCAAGACCCGCTGCTCGTCCGGGCAAGCGAACTGTTCTCGAAGCTCACGGTAGGCAGATATTCGTCACTTCAGATCGACACCGATGGCAAGGACCCGCGCCTGCTCGGCCTGCGGGACGACGGACGCACGGTCGTCGATGTTGGGGGCATGAGCGAGGGCACGACCGATCAGCTGTTCCTTGCGCTCCGTCTCGCCGCAGTCGAACGGTCAGTCAGGTCGGGGACCATTCTACCGTTTCTGGCCGACGACCTATTCGTCAATTTCGACGAGCAACGCTCCGAAGCCGGCCTCCGCGTCCTCGCCGAACTTGCCCGCTCTACGCAGGTCTTGTTCTTCACACACCATCGTCATCTGGCGGACATAGCGCTGAAAGTGGTCGGTGCCGACAAGCATTCGCTATGTTCGTTGGACTGAAAGCATCGGAGCAATAGCTGCAGGATAAAACTCGACCCGATGAACCTCGCCGAGGAAACCCTCAAGCAATGCGATCGTGAGACTAGATCACGGATACAATAACGAAAACGGTTTTGACATAGCAGTCTAATCGTTCCACCAGAAGCGTCGGAAGTTGGAGATGTTGAATGAAGAAGCTTCTGTCCGCGCTAGCTCTCGCCGCAGCGTCCCTGTCGGTATCAGCTGCCCCGATGTGCGGCACCGCTTACGCAGCCAGCGGATGCTGCAAGACGTGCAAGGCAGGCAAGGCCTGCGGTGACAGCTGAATTTCGCGCGACAAGGAATGCAAGAAGGGCAAGGGTTGCGCCTGTAACGGTTGATTTCGGTCAACACCCCCTCATAGAATGCGTATCGCGACCGCTGGACCAGGTAATAAATTCGGTCGCTGATGATGGCTGAGATCCACGCGCATCGTCGGGCGGATGCAGGTCCAGCATCCTCGAGATAGTCCGGAGGGACAGCCACCGGAAACCATGAGTCCGCTCGGCCGCGTCATTCTTACGCATAGCACATTCGCGATCTTCGGAATGGCAATAGTGTTGCCGATGATGGCGATCATGACCTCTGCCGTCATACTCGACGCCGCTCAGAGCGGCTAGAATTGATACATCGTCACCGGCGCGGAGGTTTCGGCGGATATCGATTACGGTATCGGGCTGGTCGAAAAGATGCGCGGGCGCAATTACGCAGAGGCGCTTGTGCGGCAAGCGGAATATGCGCCGCCGCCGCCGATCGATGCCGGAACGCTGGAAACCGTGAGCCTCGTCGTGAGCGAAATGGCACAGATGATGTTCGCCCCCGCCATTGCGGAATTCGAAGCACTGGCGGAATAACCGATCGATAAATGACCGTTTACTCCGCGGCTCTTCCGGGAGGCTGATGAAAACGCTCGCTCATTTAACAAAAATGTCATGATGACGATCGACAGTCCGTATCTCCGGTCTGTTGCGCGATACGTCGCCGCAGCCATTACCTTCACATTCTTGGTCGGTTTGCCTGACGAACCGTGGCGGCTGCGTCGGATATTGATTCTGTTTATTTTCGCGGCCGGGGTATCCGTTTGCGATCGCACAGCAGGTCATCGGGCAATCGTCACGGTTGGTGGACTGGCTCACGGCATGCGGCTTCAAACAGACAGATCACTAAGCCCAAGCGGAGCCGAACTCCGATTATCTAACGTCGAAACATGTAACAGTTCTAATTTATAGAAAATTGTAGGGGTGATCGTCAAAACGATCGGAAAGGAAAATTGACGTGCCCCAACCAACGGAAACTCTCCAGAGATGGAAGCATGAACTCATCACGGAAGCCGCGGACCTGGTCAGTCAATACGACCCAGCGGAGACGCAGGCGTTTGCGGCACGGCTACGCGGTGTCGGAAATTGCGAAACCGTCGGCGAAGCGCTCGATCTTCTGCCGGACATGCAAGTGCCTGCCGGTTTCATCCATGCCCGCTACACGATCTACGAAGTGATCGACTCCGGCCGAGATAATGAGCTCACGCTAGATAAGCCGAAAGCCACAGGAGAGCTCGTCCAGTCAAATCTCGCCCCGCTCTCTTTCGAACGACTCGTGTGTTCGGCACTGTGTCTTGCCGACAACCAGAATGCGACCTCGACGGGACCTGGCGAATGGATCGAGAGCTTTGCGCTTCCGATCAAGGACCGGGGGGTGTTCGAGCTGGCTCTGCTGGTGAAACGGAGACAGGAGAACGATGGCTCGCTGGATTCGAGGCTGCAGGCTTGCCGAGACCTAGAACGTGATCGCGTAGGTCGTGCCGGGTCTGGAAATGCCGTGCCCCCAGTCCAAAGGGTTCCGTCACACGGACAAGACGGACGTCACCTGTTCTACTAGCCAGCACCAGGCAAAGATCACGCAAATCCTCCAGCTTGCGGTTGCGGCAATAGCGCCCTGTCGAGAGCTGACGGAAAACGAGATCCGACGTCAGCCGCAATTCGACCCGTAACGCCCCACGTCGTCCGGCGTCCCTCAGTGCTTGCAGGATAGCCTGATAGCACGCCTGATGATTGGTGCCCTCAATCGGCATCATCGGGAGGAAACACGCACCGTCCCAAACAACTGGAAGGTGTTTGCCCGGATTGGGACGGCAACCTGCATCGCACAGATAGGTCAGGTCAGGCGGTCCGCTAAAAGGGGTTTGATTCGCAAGTCCGACCGGTGCCCCGGCTGGCCTCCCCATCTGTCGATCCGGTTTGTCCATAAATCCGCACCTATCGAAGATCGGTTGACATAGGGTTACGTCGGCGCGGCAACCCCGGCGGAAATACCGCCACCCTTGATCAAGGCCGCCTGACATCGCTTCGTTTGTCATCGCCCCAATGGACCTTTTCCTGTCCGAGTGGTGCGGCCTGATCTTCTCGCTCCCTCGCAGCAATACCGCGCGGTCCCGCGACGAGCGCCCCTTCTATCATAGCAATCGATCAGCGCCAGCAACCCGATAGCGCGACTGATGCCTCACACACAGCGCGCTCGAAGCGGGCTTTAATATGCATGACGTCCGGCAACACGCCAGACCAATCCGACAAGAGAACACCTGAATCGCAGAAAGTATTAAAGTTCAACAATATGGAGGAAAAGAACATGGACGAGTTGAGTGGTATTGATCCCCGCCGCTGGGCGGAGGTCCGGCGGCGGGCCGCGGTCGTGCGGGATTACCTGCAGAAGAACCAACGCGATGCCGCCAGCGCCAAGCTGGCCGCCGGAAGACTTGATCTGAGCGTTAGCCAGTTCGCCGTGTTGACAAGGGCATTCGAAATCCACCGCAATCATGCCAGCCTCGCAGGAGCCGGGGCGCAGGAAGTGAAGACGCGGCAGCGGCCCGATGGCATCGATCCACGCGCTGAAGAACACCTTGCTTCCGCTGTCGAACGGCATGGTTGCAGCGCCTCCTTGAAGACGATCGCCGATCAGGTCGTGCACGATTGCGAACAGGAGGGCGTGCCGTTCCCGTCAAAAATGACGATCAACGACAAGCTGATGGGATTCCGCAGTTCGGGGAAGGGCCACCGGTATTCAGGACCGCCGACGATCATCGTTTCACGTCTTTGGCTGGACTTTCCAGTTGTCGGGTCTGAAGGTTTTCTGACATTTACGGAAGCGTTGCTGGCCGTGCATCTGCCGGAACGCAGCATCGCCTGCCACGAAGTCGGCACTATGGACAACGCTCCACCCAGTTTGATCGCGTTGCTATCAACCCTGGATGCAGATGTTACTGACACGGAACCAACCCGCAGTATTGTCGTCCATCGTCGGGAGGTAGCTGGATTGAATATGACAAACGATGCCATTCGCGAAAGACTGGAGATCGGAGACGATGCCAGTGCACTGGTGGCGCGTTACCTCGGGGATCAGCTCGACACGATCGGTCTTCGTTTCCGAAGGCCGAGAGTGGATCCGGCGAAATTGCTACGCTCGCGTTTCGACAGCGCAGTAGATCCAGCCGATGCGCTGACGGCGCTTGAAATGGCAATTCACAACCACAACCAGAACGCGTTCCCAGCCGCATTGCTCAGCGAGTGAGATCGAGCGGCTCGGCGCGCTACCGATCGATCATGACACCAACCGTGTGGGCCAGACGATCGGGTAGTGGCGGCATGCAATTGGGGTCTGTGAATCTAGCCTGCCAGCTTTGGGCGATATGCCGGTTATGCACGATCATCTCGATCTCCATGCGTTCGCGTGCTTCGTCGAGGGTATGCCAATCCTTCGGCTGCACGCCGGATATGGCACGCCTCTCCAACGTAGCTGCCGGAAGCAGACCTATACGGCCGATCATCCTTCCCACGCTTCCCATGATGTAACGCCCGAAGCGGCGGTGTGGGTTGAACCCCTGGAAATTGACTGGGCGAACCTCGCTGCGCACCTTCCCCTCCCATTCGCGGAACGCATCCAAATCATTCCCAATGACTAATTCGACGCTGGTCAGCGTTTCCGCCCACGGAACCTCCGTTCCGGTGCGGGTCCGCAAACGACCGACGACATCTTCCGCCGCTTCGCGATAACCCGTCACACTCTCGTTCAAGGCGGCGACGGCGAACCCCAATAGAAGGCCGGTCGACTTATCGAGACCAACGAACAATACGAACGGTCTCGCATCCTCTCCGGGAACGTCGATCGCACAGCAGTCGAATGCGATGTCATTGCCGACGACCGAACCCCGGCTTCGTTCGCGAATGGCATCCTCGACCATGAGCCGGACAGTAGCGCGGCCCGGTATGTCGTGGGGCGTATCGGCAACCGCGTCCAGCACCCCTGTTATGCATTTCTCGATCGAGAAGCCTTTTTTCGGGGCACGGGCCACGGCTCGGACGGACTCCGCCGCCATTCTTTGCAGCAGTTCTGCATCGTATCTGCTGCGCCGTCTTCTCGGACCATCGGCATGGATACCAAGATTGGCCAAACTGCGCTGCTCAGGATCGGACCATAATGCCGACAGGGAATAGAAACGGCTGGTGCTGAGCCCAGCCAAATCCGCGACATCTTCTATGTCGCTGGTTTTGTCTTCCCATCGAGCAAGCGCTTCCAACCGGTTGTTCACCGAATCCCTCTTCTCGGGTGGAAGTGACCTCCATAGTTCCAGCTCTCGATCCGGCAGCGGTGTCCTGAGATAGCGCTTCATGGTGGAAGGCAGGTCTTCCTCACCACCTGGCACAACTGAAAAAAGTCCGCCTCGCGAGTTCATGTCCGCCTCGGTTCCAGGGCGGTATTAAATCGCAGGGAGTAAGAATACGGGTGCATCACCTAAGGTGAAGCTGAACTCCAGCGAAAATTCAAGTTAATTATGAAGTTTTATGTTGCAATCAGGGAAACACGGCAGCATAAGGCATTATTGAAATAAACCTAAAACTTCAGAGTTGACCTATGAAACGTTTCAGTTCCGGTATTCCTGCTGGCTATCACCATAGGGTGAACATGTCGTTGCAACGGTTTAAGAGGCTTCAGCGCCAACCGCGCACAAGTTCGTGGCGTCCCGTTCCCGCCAACACTACCCATCGTCCCTTTGGCCGGTTCAGGTAACGATCGTGTTTGCCGTTCCACGGACTTATGACGGTCTTCCCAGCTTCCATGACGAAGAGGTGACCGGGACGCCCATGCGTCTCAAGCGCATGCTGGCCGAAGACAGCGACAGTTTGCGCGAACGCAGCGGCGCCAAGATCACGATCTTGGAGCATGGCGGCAAACATCCTGTCCTGATCAATAGGGGCCAGCGCCATTCACGAAGCTTCTTCCCCTCCGCAAAAGTCAACACGGTGCAATTCGTAGAAGGTCTGGCTGAGGAGCGCGTGGCCAAATATTACGAGATCCATGGCCCGAGCATCGATTATCAGTGCCACCAACTCATGATCCAGTTCATGCTCAACAGGCGCCTGCGGAAATACATCTCGGATCTTTCACGTGCCTTCGTAGACGCGAAAGGCGTGGTGGTTCCCGAGCTGATTGAGGTGAAGAGGTTCCCCGGCGATCTGCGCGACGATGATTACAAGGAAAAGCTCGCGGCCGTCAGGGAGCTTCTCCGGTCCATCGGTTGGCGCTTCACGATCATCAATGATCGCGAGATGTTCAGTCCGCCCGAGCTGTTACCAAACGTCGAGCGGATCTTCGTCCGCCGTTACGCCGGCCTCGATGAAAAAGAATGTTCCGCTGCAGAAGAAATCATCAAGGCGGGCGCCCCCGTAACCTGGGGCGAATTCAGGCGCGCAGTCGCTCCGACCGACCCCCTCCAAGGTGACGCAGTGATCGAAACACTGATCGCGAGGGGCAAACTGCTCACCGATCTCGAACAATACCTCTGCAACTCGACGTTCCTCCAACCCAGCATAAGGCGCTCCGCAGCCTCGCCAATCCGGATCTAACCCAAAAGGACGCCCGCATGCGCACGGACCTACCCATAGACATCAAGCAGGGTGCCGAAGTCGTCATCGACGACCTCCTGTTCTATTTCGACAGGGTCGATCCCGACGGGTCGGTCACATTGAGGCCGCCCCAGAACTCCAATCGCGGCCATTACATGGTCGTCGGCAAGACCGGGTATCCGCGTAACATGAACTGCGAGGAGTTCATGGCGCTCTTCGCTGCAAAACGCCTGATCATCCGAGAGGCTCCACTCTCCGACGCCGTGCGGCAAGCAGCACGCGAGCCGAACTATACCCGAAAACAGATCCTCATGATGGATGCCACCAGCCAGTTCCGGACGCTCGTCCTCATCGCGTTGGACAAGGCCATCGAGCAGGGTCGCACGACCCTCGGACCGGGTTCGCTTCGGTCATTCATGCAGTATGAATTGACCCACAACGAAGAGATTAGCAACGCCGCCGGGGCATGGGAGATCAGCCCGTGGCATCTGCAGGAAATGTATCGGACACGCGGCCGCCCGGGGTCGCGCAGACTTTGCGACGGCATGTCCAAAAGGGGCCGCGCGAGGACGAAGCACAAGCTGAAGCATCCGACCGAGATCGCTGCCTACCATCTTAGCCGCTGCGACAAGCGAAAACGCAACATATCGAAGCGCTTCGAAGAATACGTGGCGGAGCTCAGCACCATCAACAGAAGCGGCGTCGTGGATCGTCCGTTACTCGTTCTAAGCGGCGAAGGTGATTGGGAAGTCGGACCGGACCGAACGAACTATCTGAAGCCATCTTCGAAATACGAGCCCATGTCGGAATCAAAATTCCGGAGTCTCGCGAAGGAAGGTTCATCCAAGAAGTCCTACGCGATCGGCACTACCGACCAGGCTGCCGAACAGCGCTTCGACGGCGGCGGGTTCAGCGACGACCCCAGGCACGTGGGCGAGCTTTGCTCGATGGATGACAGTCCCATCGAAGCGCTTTTCCTCGTCGACCGTGCCTCCATGGAGCCGCTCGGTAGACCGATACTCACCCTGCTTATGTGTTGTTTCTCCCGAGTGATACTTGGTTGGCATCTGAGCTGGGAGCCGGCTTCCAGCAATTCAGCGATGAAGACCGTCCTGCACGCCAACCTGCCGAAGCTCCTTCCTGAGCGATACATGAAGCAATTTCCCGATCTGCCCTATCTCAGATGCGCACCGGGCACGATCAAGCTGGACAACCTGGCGGGACATCATTCGGTAGCATTCCGAGACGCCATGGCCGATCAGGGGATCGCCGTGCGCTACACGGGCAGCCGCTGCCCAAGGGACAAGGCGGACGTGGAACGGCTGGTCAGGACCATCATCGAACTGCTGACGCAGGAGTTGGCAGAGTCGAATTACGACATCGCCCGGATGCGGCTCTATGGGTTCGAGCCCGATAAGCAGCAGTTGTGCACGCTGGAGGAGCTGCGCCCGATACTTACTAGGGCCATCTGCTACTACAATACGTCGCGTCATGAAGGCTTGGACGAGGAGCAACCGCAGCTCGTCTTCCGAAGAGATGTCGCTGGACGCAAATTGGGCATCCTCAACGACGCGGAGTTGCTCAAGGATTCGATCGGTGACGTCTATTACGACGTATCGCTATGGAACTGGGGCGTCGAGATCGAAGGCGGAAGGTATGGCGACGCCGAGGCGGTGCGCGAAATGATCCAGGACTTCAACAAGCGGAAGAAGCTACCCAAGGGGGACATCACACCGCTGCAGAAAAGGGTCAACCCCGACGACCGCAAACAACTCGTCGCAAAGGTCAAGGTCAAGATCGACCCGGATGACAGCGGCATCGCCAAAGTCTGGAACCCCCACTCCGAACCGCCCAAATTCGTGCGCTTGCGTTCGAACGACAAAAGCCGGCTCGGTAAGCCGCTCTGGTTCCTGAAAAGGGAGAAGGAATGGAAGAAGCAGCAGGCCGACGAATACTGTTCGAAGGAGCAGGAGGCGGAAAACTACGCCGATTATGTCGAGAAACTGCGCAATCTCAATCCGGAAGACGACAAGCGACTGCACCGTGATCTCGCCCGAGCACTGGAAAGTCCGAGGCTGCAGAAGATGCTCGTAGGGAACGTCAGCGTGGTGGATGAAGGTGATCATCCGTTCGCCACGATTGATGGCGGTGAGATGCCGCAGGACGAGGGTGTGAGAGAGACCGAGAAGGGTCCCCAGATTTCCGCAGAACCCGATGTCGATTCGAACGGCGACGCCGCGCACACACTCGGTATCGAACTAGCCGCCCGAACCCGCAAGGACGCCACAACGAAGCTACCGTCTGGTGCTTTCGCACGCAGCCCTTCCAAACGGAAAACCACGCCGCCCAAAAAGTCGGCCGGAGAGACGCCCGGCACGACGCCACGTAACCGCAAGCCGTCCCCAAAGAGAACATCGACACCGACCAAGGTGAAATCCAACGCCAGTCCCCGTCGCCGGAGCAGAGGTTCAAGCTGGGGCGAAATCTAGTGTCTCGGGTAAGTTGACGGGTCGGTTTCATCGCAAAACCAGCACGGGCCCGACACTCATTTTAGGCGGCAAC
>NZ_BTGS01000020.1:0-29883 GCF_042851395.1 Altererythrobacter sp. MTPC7
GATAATCAACCCCGGAATGGAGTGGTGTTGCCACGCCGCAGGCTACTCTTTTGCGGTCGATGAAAGCCGCGCTTGACCTTCCAACGATGAGAAGGCGCATATTACCCTCGAAGCTTTGTTGGCGGATGATCACGGATTGCCTGCTCTTGCCCGTTCCATCGAACGCAAATTCGTAGCGACGACTGATCGGTCGGTAAGACGGCCATCTGGCGAACGGCGGGCGAGGCTTACTAGAATCGAAGACAGGAGAGAATGACCGATGGCCTGGGGTATCGCCGCAGTGATGATCGTGATCGTGTCGTGGATCTTTTACCGGTATTTCGCGCCAACCGGCTGGCGGGAATGGACTGGCGCAGGGCTCGTCCAAGCCTTCATAATCGCTCTTTATGCTGAAATGTTCGGCTTCCCTTTGACCGTATACCTTCTCATACGATCGTTCGGGATTGATCGGGAATATGTCAGCGCCAATCTGTGGTCTACACTCGTGGGTCTGGGCGAAACCGGGATGTTTGTCTCGATGCTGATAGGCTACTCGCTAGCCTTCATCGGCGTGGGAATGTTCATTCACGGATGGCGCGCGGTCTATAGGGCGCGTCACGACGAACGGCTTGTCACCGATGGACTATATCGTTTCGTACGGCACCCGCAGTATACCGGGTTGTTTCTCGCCCTGTTCGGAGAAGGCGTCATTCATTGGCCGACAATCTTTTCGGTCGTTCTCTTCCCGGTCATCGTGCTCGCCTACTATCTTCTCGCGCGCAAGGAAGAACGCGGCATGATCCGTAAATTTGGCGACGAGTATCGCGCTTATATGCGCAAGGTTCCAATGCTGCTGCCACGCCCCCGTCGTTGGAAAGAGCTGGCCAAGAAATCGCAGCAGCCAAGAAGCTAACAGGACCTGGACCGAGCGCCAACTCTGAATACCCATATCAAGAGAAACGGCGCTGGACCCGGCGAACGTTAGGCGTGAAATTTCGGGGTGGAGGATAATTGTCCTGCACCTGCCTGCGCGTCCTTCATACAGAGAAGTTTCGGGGTCTTCCGTGCCTTTAACGGCTGATGTCCAATGGGCCGTCTTGACCTTCCCATGATGGGAAGGACTACATTGTGGGTCGAACCTAAATCTGCCGCTGCGGAGATGCTCTCTATGCAATCAAAAGAATCACGATTGACGCGCCGCGCGGTCCTCGCCGGTTCCGGTGCTCTGGCCGTTGGCGGCGGATTGGCCGCCGTTCTGGGAGCCGGAGGTAGAACGCCGGTGGGTGCCAGCACAACCGCCGGTCGCCGCGTCCTCAAAACCGGAACGACCAGCGCGCCACTTATCGACGAAGCCTCTCAAATACCGGTGTGGGGTTACAATGGCTCGGTACCGGGTCCTGCTCTCAGGCTTGGGCAGGGAGAGGCCTTCGAGGTCCTGCTGGAAAACGCTCTGGAGGAAAAAACAACCATCCATTGGCACGGCGTTCGTGTTCCCAACGCGATGGATGGCGTTCCCCACCTCACCCAGCCCCCCGTGGAGCCCGGCGAAAGGTTCAGATATGCCTTTACGCCGGAGGATGCGGGCACTTTCTGGTACCATCCCCATCAGCGCAGCTTCGAGCAGGTCGGTCGCGGCCTCTACGGACCGCTCATTATTGAAGAGGCAGATCCGCCGCAGGTCGATCGCGACCTCGTCTGGATGCTCGACGACTGGAGGCTCAATGACCAGAGGCAAATAAGTGGAGGGTTCGGCAGGCGGCACGACGCGATGATGGCAGGCCGGATCGGCAACACGATCACTATCAACGGAAAGCCGTCGGCACCACTGATCGCGAGGCCGAATGAGCGGATCAGGCTGCGGCTCGTGAACGCTGCCAATGCCCGCATCTTCGGGCTCGATTTCGGTGAACTCGATCCAATGGTCGTCGCGCTCGACGGCCAGCCCGTCGAGCCTCACCGTCTAAGCGCGCCCCTGCTTCTCGGGCCGGCAATGCGGGCGGATCTGATCGTCGATTTCGATTATCCCGCCGGGACCCGGCATTCACTGCGCGATGTGTTCTATGATGGGCTGGAATACGAACTCACCACATTCGAGTGTCAGGGCAAAGAGGTCAGGGAAAGACGTCTGCCCGACCCCGCGCCGCTGCCGCCCAACCCTCTCGCCGAACCCGAACTGGCAACGGCCGAGCGGCACCGGATCATATTCGGTGGCGGGATGATGGGCATGATGGGGCGAACAGCCAGCGGCTCTGACGCGAGGAACGGGCAACGAACCGGCTCCGGCATGATGATGGGGCGGATGGGAGGTTCGGGAATGATGTCCGGAGGAATGATGGGCTGGACCGTCAACGGTGTTTCAGCGAGCGGCCATGTTCACGATCCGATTATTTCCGCCGCGCGAGGAACCACGCTTCTCCTCGACATGACCAATGAGACTGCGTGGTGGCACCCGATCCATCTGCATGGCCACAGTTTCCGCGTCTTGTCGCGCAATGGACAGCCGACACGATATCAAGAGTGGCAGGACACCGTCCTCATGGCGCCCGAAGAGCGCGTCGAGATCGCATTCGTAGCGGACAACCCGGGCGACTGGATGTTCCATTGCCATATTCTCGAACACCAGGCCGCAGGAATGATGGCCACCATTCGAGTTAACTAAAAGAAAGGAAAAACTGATGCGTTTGTTACCCAAGGTCTTGATGTCGTTTTCGGCCCTCGCGCTGCTGCCCTCGGCCGCGGCGGCACAGGAAGCAAGACCGTTTGCCACGATCTTCAAGAACCCTCAGTGCGGTTGCTGTGAAAGCTACGGCGACTATCTCGAAGCCAGCGGATATGAGGTGAAGATGGTCGCGACCCACGACCTCGCCCTAATCAAGGAACGCCAGGGTGTGCCCGCCGGGCTCGAGGGATGCCATACGATGCTCATCGGCGGCTACTTCGTCGATGGACATGTGCCGGCCGACAGCGTTGACCGCCTGCTGGAGGAACGTCCGCGGATTTCAGGCATCACGCTTCCCGGCATGCCTGCAGGTTCGCCGGGCATGGGCGGTGCCAAGACAGGCACGTGGACGATTACGGGCGTAAGAGCGGATGGTGCCACGAGCGTCTTTGCGCGATACTGAGCACCGTCCGAAGCCTAGCAAACGCGCTCGAAGCCAAACTTGTGACCTACGTCCTTTGGACGAGCCGGATTGGCATCGTCAGCGAGGTCCTTGAGGATGGGACAGTCGGGACGTTCGTCATTCGTACAATTCTCGAAAAGATGTTCGAGCGCGTCTATCATAGAATGGATTTCGGCAGCCTTCGACCGCAGGGCCGAAAGATGGCCATCCGCCACTCGGCGAACGTCCTTGCTCGCTCGGGTGTCGTTTTTCCATAAATCGAGCAGTTCGGAAATATCGTCGACCGAAAAGCCCAGATTGCGAGCGCGCCGCACAAACCGGAGCGTATGGATATCTGCCGGAGTGTAGAGGCGGTACCCGGCATCGGTCCGGTCCGCCGCCTCGATCAAACCGATCTTTTCATAATGTCGGATCATCTTGGCAGAAACCCCGCTCGTTGCAGCCGCCTCGCCAATCGTGTGTGAATGTTTCATGCGGGCGCTTTAACCTTCCAATGATTGGAATGCAAGGTGGCTGGCTGAAAGCCGAGAAAATCCCCACAAAGTGTCTTGACCTTCCAATGATGGGAAGCCCTACTTTATGTGCATTGGTTGATTCGATGAAGGATAAGACATGACTATTCCGTCGTCCCGAGCCTTGGTGCCGGTCACCGCCACTTCCGCGCGCTCCAATACCGATGCGGAAGGCCTCTGTTCTGCCGGTAAAGGCCGACAGCGCAAGTGGATGCTCGCCCTTGGTGTCGTTTTGGCATTGGCCGCGCTGGCGCTTGGCTCGATGTGGTTGGGCTTCGCAGCCATTCTTCCGTTTCTTTATGTACTGCCCTGCCTGGCAATGGTCGCCATGTGCATGCGCAAGAGCGGAACGTCGACCGAAACCTGAAAACCCGTGCCGAATTCGCTCGTGCGCCGAAGCATGAAGGACGGAGCGAAGCCAAAGGCATCAATAATTTGAAAGGAAAGATCATATGAACACTTTTAAGATGACCGCACTCGGCGCGCTCGCGACGGTTGGCCTCGCAACGACGGCCGTCGCGCAGCCCAAGGTCGATCACCGTCCCGACAGAGCCCAAAACACGCAGGAGCAGCAGCGCGCAGAAATGCGGGGCGGAATGCAAGGCGATATGAGCGAGAGGGAGATGTCCGGCATGATGGCCATGATGAACGATCCGGAGATGCGCGCCGAGATGATGGAAATGATGCGTAACTGCAATGAAATGATGAAAAAGAAGCGCGAGCAGATGGCGCAAGGCGAAGCAGGCTGAAGCCTGAGTTCCAATATGTCTGACGCTTCAACCAGTCCCCCACCTGCCCCGCATGAACCTGCGGGGCAGGACCCTTCTGTTATAAGGCCAATGCAAACGCTATGACGATAGTCCGCCAGGATAGAACGATGGGGCGCCGCGCGGTGGCGGCAAACCTGCGCTTGCCGGTGACGGCTCGTTTCCGTATTGTGGGATGATGCGGATGCTGCGCGCTCTCGGCCTTATCTTGGTTGGCGTTGGACTCTTTGTTCAAACGGCAGCTCATGCGTCGGCGCTTCCCCAGGAGCCGAGCATGGTCGAGCGCAATTGCAACGACATGGTCATGGACACCACCGACGACGAGGCTGAAAGATCGCCGTGCGCCGACCTGCGGCTCGATTGCCTGGTTGCCCTTGGCTGCATTCCGCCGCTTGTCATGACTCAAGACCTCGCGGTTGTGAGGGTGCCGCTGGCGGTCGCTAGCCAGTTTACCGATCTCGCTTTCTTCGAGTTGACTGGCACCGGCGCAGGGCCGGAACCGCCCCCTCCGCAAGCCTAGAAACCTGGAATTGATGCAGATATAGCTCTGCAGGCTATGGCTGGACATTTTGCGCGCGCGAAGGATGTGCGCGAACTGTCTCGAACGCGCGCTCGCCGCGCCCTTTAGCGGAATCCTACTGTCATGAAACGAATATGCTGGACCGCGCTTCCGGTCCTGCTGGCTATCGCGCCGGCGAGTCACGCCCAATCGGTGGGCTATGAAGAAACTCTAGAGGCTGCGGTCAGCGGCCAGCCCCAGGTTCGCACCAGCGAACTACGGCTCGACGCCCGGCGAGAGATCGCCGAGGCGGCTGACGAACTGCCCGATCCGCAATTGCGCGGCGGCATTCGTAACCTCCCGGTGACGGGGCCGGACATTCTCGATCCCACGATGATGACCATGGTCGAGATCGGGATCGAGCAGGACTTTCCCAACCTTGCCGAACGGCGTGCCCGTGCGGGCATCGCTTCTGCGGATATCGATTTTGCTTCGGCCCAACTGGCTCATGCGCGGCACATGGCACGACTGGGCGCTGGACGCGCGTGGATCTCGCTTGCCTATGCCCAGCGCGCGGATCTGGTCGTTGGCGAAGCACTAGACGAGATCGAACGCCTCGTACCCCTTGCGCGCAGTTCGGTTGCGGCGGGTACTGCACGGCCTGGCGAAAGTCTGGAGATCCGCCGAGCCGTCCTTGAAGTGGAAGACGCGCGGACGCGGATCGCGGCAGAGCGCGAAGCCGCGCAGGCTCGTCTCGCCCGATTTATTGGCGCCGAGAATGCGGTCGCTTCGGGCGAAATTCCACCGGTTGATATCCAGGCCGAACGGCTGCGGGCTACGCTGGAATACAACCCGGAGATTATTCTGGCGGCAGCTCAAGTCCGTCAGGCTGAAGCGGCAATCGACCTCGCGCGGTCGGACTTGCGCCCGGATTTCAGCGTCGGGGTCAGCTACGGCGTCAGGGAGCGTCAATATGGCGATCTGTTTTCCGTCATGGGGACGGTCACCTTGCCGTTGTTCAGCAAGAAAAGGCAGGAGCCGCGCATTGCTGCGGCGCGGTCGGAAGCAGCTGCGGCACGTGAGGCGCAGCTCGACGAACTCCGCGCACTCGAGGCGCAATTCGAGGCTGATCTGGCCGCCTGGCGCAGCGCCTACCGACAATGGCAGCGCGCGACTGAGGAATTGCTTCCATTGGCCGAAAGCCGAGCTGAACTCGAACGAGCCAGCTTTGCGGCCGGCAGAGCGGAACTGCTCGACGTGATCGAAGCCATCAAGGCGCTGGCTCTGCTTCGCATCGATATCCTCGAACGCGAGGAAGCGACCGTCGAAGCTGCCGCCAACCTACGACTGACATACAGGGAACACCATCTATGAGAGCCGCAATGGGAGCTGCGTGGGACAGATTGTCACCACGCCAGAAGTCTTGGACGATGGCAGCCACGGTTGCCCTCATCAGTGTTACCGCCGGATATGGCCTCTCGCAGCTTGGCCAAGATGGCGCAGGAACGGACGAGAGCAGCGGAACGTCGAGCGCAGAATGCGAGGATGTCCTCTACTGGTACGACCCGATGGTCCCCGGACAGCACTTCGACGAACCGGGCAAATCGCCGTTCATGGACATGGAACTGGTGCCCAAATGTGCAGGCGAGGAGGCGACCGCTGGCGTTCAGATCGACGCGGGCCTGGTCCAGAATTTCGGCATTCGCACCGCCGAAGCAGAGTACGGGCTCCTCGAGCCCGAGATAACCGTCACTGGCGTGCTCGCTTACAATGAACGCGACGTCGCGATCGTCCAGCCCCGCGCCGGGGGCTATGTTCAAAGGACTTACGGTCGTGCGCCGGATGACGTGATTGGACGGGGCGCGCCGCTCGCGGATATCCTGGTTCCCGAATGGGGCGGAGCGCAGCAGGAGTATCTGGCCGTCCTGAACAGCGGTGATGAAGAACTTGCGCAGGCCATGCGCGAACGCATGCGCCTTTTGGGCATGCCTCCAGGCCTGATCTCATCGGTAGGGCGCAATGGACGTCCGCAGTCCACGATCACCGTTACCGCGCCGATTGGAGGTGCCATCACATCGCTCGGCGTGCGTCCGGGGATGACGGTCATGGCCGGACAGACGCTCGCCGAGATAACCGGTTTCTCACCGATCTGGCTCGAAGCCGCGGTGCCTGAAAGGCAGGCGGCGACTGTCCGCGTCGGGCAACCTGTCAGCGCGACGCTGACCGCATTCCCCGAGGAACGCTTCTCCGGGCCCATCATCGCTATCCTGCCGAGCGCGCAGGATGCAAGCCGTACGATCACCGTTCGTGCGCAACTGCCCAATGCATCCGGGCGCCTCAAGCCGGGCATGTTCGCACAGGTCTCGCTGACCCCGGACACACGCCGCGCGCTGCTGGTCCCCTCCGAAGCGGTTATCAGGACCGGACGTCGAACCATCGTGATGGTGAAGCAGGACGAGGGCGGTTTCATGCCCGCCGAGGTCCGGATCGGCCGCGAAGCGGGTGGAAGGAGCGAAGTGCTGGCCGGTCTGTCGGCAGGCGAGCAGGTCGTAACATCGGGTCAGTTCCTGCTCGATTCCGAAGCAAGCCTCACCGGACTGGACGTCCGTCCGGTCGATCAGGCAGATGACGCTTCCACCGGCGGCGAGGACGAACCAGCGACCTTCGGTGCCACCGGCACGATCCAGTCGATCGCCGATGGTTCGGTGACGCTGCGGCATGGTCCTGTGCCCCGGCTCGATTGGCCCGCGATGACCATGACCTTCCGCACGAAGAGCGCGGCGCAAATGCGCGGGCTCGAGACGGGAGACAGGGTGCGCTTCACCTTCACCCAGGAGGATGCCGGCCCCCGGATCGAGTCTATCACGAGGGCCGGACAATGATTGCTCGGATAATCGATGCCTCGATCGCCAACCGCCTGTTTATCGTTCTCGCCGCCGTCGCGGTAACGCTGGCCGGTTTCTGGGCGGTGCGCACGACGCCGGTCGACGCGTTGCCCGATCTGTCCGATGTGCAGGTTGTGGTCCGGTCAAACTATCCGGGTCAGGCCCCCCGGATCGTCGAGGACCAGGTCACCTATCCCCTGGCAACGACCATGCTCTCGGTGCCGGGGGCGAAAACCGTCCGTGGCTATTCGATGTTCGGTGACAGCTATGTCTATATCATCTTCGAGGACGGAACCGACCTCTACTGGGCGCGCTCGCGCGTGCTCGAATATCTCAACCAAGTGCAGAACCGCCTGCCCGATGGCGTCACGAGCACGCTTGGCCCCGATGCAACCGGTGTGGGGTGGATCTACGAATATGCGCTGGTCGATCGCAGCGGCGGGCACGACCTTGCAGGACTGCGCAGCCTGCAGGACTGGTTCCTGCGCTATGAGCTCAAGACGATCCCCGGCATTGCCGAGGTCGCCAGCGTCGGCGGCATGGTCAAGCAATACCAAGTCGTTCTCGAGCCTTACCGGATGGCATCGCTCGGCGTGACTCACGCCGAGATCGTGAGCGCAATCCAGTCCGCCAACCAGGAAGCGGGCGGCTCGATCGTCGAGATGGGCGAAGCCGAATATATGGTCCGCGCTTCTGGCTATCTCGGCGACCTCGATGATTTTCGGCAAATTCCACTACGCACTGCGAGTGGCGGTGTCCCGGTCACGCTGGGCGACGTAGCGACGATCCAGGTCGGACCCGAACTGCGCCGAGGCATCGCCGAGCTCAATGGCGAAGGCGAGGTTGCCGGCGGCATCATCGTTCTACGCCAGGGAGCGGATGCGCGAAGCGCGATCCAGGCCGTGGAGCAAAAACTCGACGACTTGCAGGCAAGCCTTCCCGAAGGCGTCGAGATCGTCACGACCTACGATCGCTCTCAGCTCATTGATGCGTCTATAGAAAACCTCACCACGAAGCTCATCGAAGAGTTTATCGTCGTGGCGCTCGTATGCGCGCTGTTCCTCTGGCACGCGCGTTCGGCACTTGTCGCCATCATCACCCTGCCTTTGGGCGTGCTCGCGGCCTTCATCGTGATGCGCTTTCAGGGCGTCAATGCCAACATCATGTCGCTGGGTGGAATAGCCATTGCGGTCGGTGCGATGGTCGATGCCGCCGTCGTCATGATTGAGAACGCGCACAAGCATCTCGAGCGATGGGAACACGAGAATCCCGATACCGTGCTCGCGGTGAAGGAACGCTGGCGGATCATCGCCGATGCATCGAAGGAAGTGGGACCGGCGCTGTTCTTCAGCCTGCTGATCATTACGCTGTCGTTCCTACCGGTCTTTACCCTGCAGGCGCAGGAAGGGCGGTTATTTGCACCGCTTGCTTTCACCAAGACCTATGCGATGGCTGCCGCGGCCATTCTTTCGGTAACGCTGGTGCCGGTGATGATGGGTTGGCTGATCCGTGGGAAGATCCCTTCGGAAGATTCCAATTTTCTCAACCGCTGGCTGACGAAAATCTATCGTCCGGGGCTCGACTGGGTCATGCGGCGCCCCAAGGCAACGCTGGCGATCGCGGCGCTGATCTTTCTGACCACCGCGATCCCCTTCACCCGGCTTGGCGGCGAGTTCCTCCCGCCGCTCGATGAAGGCGATTTGCTTTATATGCCGAGTGCATTGCCCGGCCTTTCCCCCGGCGAGGCGTCGGCGCTGCTGCAGCGCACCGATCGCCTGATCAAGTCGGTCCCGGAAGTGGAAACGGTGTTCGGTAAAGCGGGGCGCGCCGATACGGCGACGGATCCGGCTCCCCTGACGATGTTCGAAACGACGATCCGCTTCAAGCCCCGCGAAGAATGGCGCGAGGGAATGACGCCCGATCTGCTGGTCGAGGAACTCGACCGGGTCGTCCAGGTGCCGGGCCTCGCCAATGTCTGGGTGCCGCCGATCCGCAACCGGATCGACATGCTCGCGACCGGAATCAAGAGCCCGATCGGGGTCAAGGTGTCAGGCGACGATCTCGATCAACTGGAACGCGTTGCACTCGATGTGGAGCGTATCGCCAAGACCGTGCCTGGCGTGAGTTCCGCGCTGGCCGAGCGGCTGTCGGGCGGTCGCTATGTCGATGTCGATATCGACCGGATGGCGGCCGCGCGATACGGACTCAACATTGCCGACATCCAGCAGATCGTCTCTGGTGCAATAGGCGGCGCCAATGTCGCACGGACCGTCGAGGGGCTGGCGCGCTATCCGATCAATGTGCGCTATCCCCGCGAAATCAGGGACAGCGTCGATGAACTCAGGGCCCTGCCGGTTCTGACGCCGTCCGGCCAACAGATTACGCTCGGCACTGTCGCCCGTATCGCCGTCAGCGACGGTCCGCCGATGCTCAAGAGCGAGCAGGGTCGTCTGACCAGCTACATCTATGTCGATGTCCGTGGCCGCGATCTTACCTCGGTGGTCGCCGATCTGCAGGAGGCCGTCGCCACGGGCGTCGATCTGCCTCCCGGCGTCAGCCTGTCCTATGCGGGCCAGTTCGAATATCTGACGCGCGCCTATGAGCGACTGAAGATCGTGGTTCCCGCGACGCTCGCGATCATCTTCCTGCTGCTCTATCTCATTTTCCGGCGCTGGGACGAAGCCTTGCTGATCATGGGCACGCTGCCCTTCGCGCTGACGGGCGGATACTGGTTGCTCTATCTGATGGGCTACAACCAGTCGGTGGCGACTGCGGTCGGCTTCATCGCGCTTGCCGGTGTCTCCGCCGAATTCGGCGTGGTGATGCTGATTTACCTGAAAGCCGCACTGGAGCGACGGCAAGCTGACCTGGGCGCCGAAGAAGTGGACGAGGCCATCCGGGAAGGCGCGCTCCTGCGCGTGCGGCCCAAGGCGATGACCGTCGCAGTCATCCTTGCGGGTCTCTTTCCGATCCTGATCGGCACCGGCGCGGGCTCGGAAGTCATGAGCCGCATCGCCGCGCCGATGGTCGGCGGCATGATCACCGCCCCGCTCCTGTCCATGTTCCTGCTTCCCGCCGCTTATCTGTTGTTGCGGCGTCCCCGTCCGGAAAAACCGGCGAACCCTCAAGGAGAAGAAGAATGCGTACCCCAACCTACATGATCCTGCTCGCGGCACCGCTGGCGCTTGCAGCTTGCGACGCTGCAGACGACAGCACCGGGACCATGATGTCAGACGACATGGCGAACTCGGACAGCATGCCCATGTCAGGCGAAATGCCGATGGCGGAGGAGACCGGCGGCGAGCAGAGCGCCAGCGCGGAGGGAACGGTTACAGCCATCGATTCCGAGGCGGGCACGGTGACCATCGAGCATGGTCCGGTCGAAAGTATCGGATGGCCCGCGATGACCATGACCTTCGAAGCCGACGCGCAAATCCTCGAACAGGTCAGTGTCGGTGAGGGAATAGCCTTTGAATTTCGTACTGGAACCGAAGGCAGCGTCGTTACCTCGGTAACGCCGCGATAGGACGGTGGGTGGGAGGCGCTCGGTTGCGCCGGTGCCTCCCACGCAAAAACAGGTGAATATGCCAGGTATCGACAGGCCCGACTTTAAGGATCGCCGCGACTTCATCAAGAGCGCCGGCCTCGCGGCGACGGGTTTCGCCGCGCTGCCGCTGCTGGGTTGCGGTACGCAAAGCAGGATGTCGCTCGATCAGGGAGGCGAAAGCAATCCTCTTGCCATACCTCGGCTACAGGCAGGAACGATCGAACGGGGCGAGCGTGTCTTTGGCCTGTCCCTGACACCGGGCGAGAAAGAATTCGTGCCCGGCACGGCGTCACCGACGATCGGTATCGACGCATCCTATCTCGGCCCGACCCTCGAAATGCGCCGCGGCGAACAGGTTCGCTTTCACATCGACAACAAGCTTGCCGAAGATGCGACCGTCCACTGGCATGGTTTCGAACTTCCCGCCACAGCGGATGGCGGGCCGCACCAGCTCATACGGCCCGGTGAGCGCTGGAGCCCGTCCTTCGAAATACGCCAGCGCGCTTCGCTATACTGGTATCATTCTCATACGCATCGCCGGGCCGGACCACAGGTCTATGCCGGACTTGCTGCCCCGATCTACGTGCGCGACGAGGAAGAGGATCGCCTCGATCTGCCGAGCCGGTACGGTGTAGATGATATCCCGCTCGTCGTGCAGGATCGCGTGATCGACAGCTCAGGCCGCCTCGTTTACCCGCTCAACATGCACTCGCGGATGATGGGGGTGATAGGTGAGCGCATCTATGTGAACGGAACGGCCAATGCCGTTTTCGACGCCGCCGCCGGTCCGCTGCGCCTGCGGCTTCTCAATGGATCGAATGCGCGGTTCTACACCTTCTCGCTCGAAGGTGATCGTCCGATGCAACTCATCGCAAGCGATGGCGGCCTGCTTGCCGCACCCCGCGAGATTCGCAGTCTTACCCTTGCCCCAGGCGAACGCGCACAAGTGATCGTCGACCTTTCCGAAGGGCGCCCGCTGCGCCTGAATGCCAGCAGTCCTGATAACGCCATGGGCATGATGGCCGGAGAAGGCGGGGGTATGATGGACGGCGGAATGATGGGAAACCGGACCGGTCGCGAGAGGCAGGGCCGCACCTTTTCGATCCTCGATATGCGTCCCTCCGGATCATCGACTCCAGTGATGCTCCCGCCCACCCTGGCCGCGCTAGCCGCGCCAGACCCCTCGCTCGCCGTTCGCAGCCGCCGTTTCGTACTCGATATGGGCATGATGGGTCGGGGCATGGCGATCAACGGCGAGACCATGGACATGGATGTCATCAATCAGCGCGTACCGGTGGGTCAGTGGGAAATATGGGAAATCGCCAACGCATCGATGATGGCCCATCCCTTTCATATTCATAATGTGCAGTTCCGCTTGCTCGACCGGGACGGTCGGCCTCCGCAGGCGGAAGAGGCGGGCTTCAAGGACACCGTTATCGTCAAGCCACGTGAACAGGTCAGGCTGCTGTTGCGGTTCGAAGAGAATACCGATCCCGACAATCCCTACATGTATCACTGTCATATCCTCGAGCACGAGGACGCAGGCATGATGGGGCAATTCGTGGTCACGGCCAATTAGGGGAGAACGACAGATGAGCGATGGGCACAATGCAATCGAGGGTACGGCGACCGACCCCGTTTGCGGAATGAGCGTGAAGATGGACGGCGCCCGCTTCATCGATCGACACGAGGGTGGCGACCATTACTTCTGCTCCTCGCGCTGCCTCGACAAGTTCCGCGCGGATCCGGAGATGTATCTTTCGAAGGCGCACCTCGATGCTGTCGAGGATGTCCCGGAAGGTACGATATACACCTGTCCGATGCATCCGGAGATCCGGCAGCCGGGGCCGGGCTCCTGCCCGATATGCGGGATGGCCCTCGAACCCGAAACGGTCACCTTGAACGAGGGCCCCGATCCCGAACTCGTCGACATGCGGCGAAGGTTCTGGTGGAGCGCGCTCTTCACCCTGCCGCTCTTCGCCTATGCGATGGGCGACATGATCCCGTCGCGACCGTTCGATCAGGTCATCGAACCCGCTTTCGCGCAGTGGCTGCAGCTTCTGCTGGCCACTCCGGTGGTGCTTTGGGGCGGCTGGCCCTTCTTCACCCGCGCGCTGCAATCAGTCCGAACCATGAACCTCAACATGTTCACCCTGATCGGCTTCGGCGTTGCCATCGCTTATCTGTTCAGCCTTGTGGCAACCCTCGCCCCGGACATCTTCCCCGAGGCTTTCCGCGATCATGCGGGCCGGGTCGGCGTCTATTACGAGGCCGCAGCGGTTATCACGACCCTCGTGCTGCTCGGGCAGGTGCTCGAGCTCAAGGCGCGCGGATCGACATCGAGCGCCTTGCGAGCGCTTCTCGAACTCGCGCCCCCGACCGCGATGAAGATCTTCGGTCGCGGCGATGAGCGCGAAGTACCGCTCGATGAATTGACGTCGGGGGACCTGCTGCGCGTGCGTCCGGGCGACAAGGTCCCCGTCGATGGCACGCTCGAGGATGGAAGCAGCGCCATCGACGAGTCCATGATCAGCGGCGAGCCCATTCCCGTCAAGAAAAGCGCTGGCGATCCCGTGATCGGAGGCACTGTCAACCAGACCGGCAGCTTCACCATGCGCGCGACGCAGGTCGGCGCGGACACCATGCTCTCGAAGATCGTGCAGATGGTGGCGGAGGCGCAGCGCAGCCGGGCACCGATCCAGCGGCTCGCCGACCAAGTCACCGGATGGTTCGTGCCCATCGTCGTCCTTGTCGCTATCGTGAGTTTTGTCGTCTGGGCCATCTGGGGACCGGCACCGGCCCTTGCCTACGCGCTCGTCAACGCGGTCGCCGTTCTGATCATCGCCTGTCCCTGCGCGCTCGGACTGGCGACGCCAATGTCGATCATGACCGGCACCGGCAAGGGAGCCCAGCACGGCATCCTGATCAAGAACGCCGAAGCGCTCGAAACGCTGGAAAAGATCGATACGCTGGTTGTCGACAAGACCGGCACACTGACCCGGGGCAAGCCCGATCTTGTCGACGTAAAACCGCAGTCAGATTTCGACGAGCAGGAATTGCTGAGCCTTGTCGCTGCCGTTGAGAGAGGAAGCGAGCATCCGCTCGCCCACGCGATCGTGGAAGGGGCTCAAAACAGGGGCGCTGCCATTCTCGACGCTTCCGATATCGAATCCGTGACCGGCGAAGGTATCCAGGCAAATGTCGACAAGCGCCTGGTCGCGATCGGGAATGAAAAGATGATGGAGCGTATAGGGGCGCTCGAAGAAGGCTGGCGGTCAACGGCGGACGAAGGCCGAAGCCTCGGACAGACGGTGATGTTCGTGGCCGTGGACGGGGCACCGGCAGGCCTTATCGCGGTCGCCGATCCGATCAAGGCAACCAGCCGCACCGCTATTGCCGCGTTGCATGAGCGCGGCATCAAGATCGTGATGCTTACCGGCGACAGCGAAGCCACCGCGCGTGCGGTAGCAAGCCAGGTCGGTATCGACGAAGTCGAAGCGAACGTCTCGCCCGAGGACAAACATCGCAAGATCGAGCAGTTGAAGAGCGAGGGTCGCCGGGTCGCTATGGCCGGCGACGGCATAAACGACGCACCCGCGCTTGCCGCTTCGCATGTCGGCATCGCGATGGGAACGGGTACCGATGTCGCGATCGAAAGCGCGGGCGTGACATTGGTGCGCGGCGACCTCGTCGGCGTTGTTCAGGCGCTCGTCCTGTCTCGGGCCACTATGCGCAACATCAGGCAGAACCTGTTCTTTGCCTTTGCGTATAATGCGCTCGGCATACCGGTCGCAGCAGGTGTCCTCTATCCATGGACCGGGTTGCTTTTGAACCCGATGATCGCGGCCGCAGCGATGAGCCTGTCTTCGGTATCGGTGATCGGCAACGCCCTGCGCCTGCGCGGCCTCGCTCTTCCCAAATTCGATACCTGAGCAATGGGTGCGGGACGGAGATGGCAAGAGTGACGGATAAGACGATGCAGGATCAAAACCAAATCTCTGAGAAATCGCGCGAATGGCGCGGTGCTCATCCAGCGCTCTGGATCGCGATATTCGGAATTCTTATCGCATTCGCCTGGGAGATGCTTCAGCTTCCTTTCTACCAGTCGGGAGGTCTGTCGCCTGCCGAGGCAGCACCTCGCTGCGGCCTGGCCTCGTTCGGCGATGCCGGGATCATGGTGGCCGCTTATCTCGGCGCCTCTGTCGGCAGTGGTAAAACGCCGTGGCTCGTAGACTGGCCGATCTCGCGTTTGGTCGTGTTCCTGGGAATCGGCCTGGCCATTACTGCCATGGTCGAAGTGCTGGCTGTCGGTGCCGACTGGGGGTGGTCCTATAGTGCAATCATGCCGCTTGTGCCCGGGACCAAAATCGGCCTGGTACCGATCGTGATGTGGGTCGCGGTTCCCACGGCCACCTTGTGGCTCGCGCGCCGTCTCGGCACCGGACCCCGCTGATCGCAAACCGGGATCTCCTATCCCTCGACAGCTGCCGGCTGCGGTCCCGATGGTGATCGACTTACCCGAAATCCGGCAATCAGGGCCAGCAGCGTGAGCAATTGCGCGCCGATCGTCTCGACAGTCGGGAAGAAGCCGAGTTCGGCGAGGCGCGGCAAGCCGGCAATGAAAGTGGCGGAAAGAACTCCGGCCTCCTGGAAAGCGCCCACGCCCTTGCCCGCGAGAATGACCGCAAGGATCGCAATCAGGATAGCACTGTAGCGGAAGAACTGGGTGATCGGCAGTTTGCGGCTGTAGCGCAGCATGGCCCAAGCAATGAGCGCCAGCAGCGCTACTGCGGACAAGGCACCTGCCAGTATGATGCCGCTGCTCTGCGGGTTCCACAGGGCAGCGTAGAACAGGATAGTCTCGAACGCTTCCCGGTAGACGACCACGAACGCAAGACCGAAGAGAAACCATGCCGATCCGCGCGAGAGCGCCTTGCCCATTTTTTCCTGGATATAGCGCCGCCATTCCTCGGCCTGGGATTTTCCATGCATCCAAATCCCGACCGAGAGGAGAATGACAGCTGCAAGCAGCGCGCCGATCCCTTCGGTCATCTCGCGGCTCGCACCGCTGATGCTTACGAAGTAGGTTGCTACGACCCAGGTGGCGACACCTGCGAAAAGAGCAGCGATCCACCCACCATGGATATAGGGCAATACCTCGGAGCGCTGCGACTTTTTCACAAAGGCGATCATGGCGATCACAACCAGAAGTGCTTCGATCCCCTCGCGCAGCAGGATGGTGAACGCCCCGAGAAAGGTCGAGATTTCGCTGGCCGCCTCAGGAGCCAACGCTTCCTCGGCTCTTGCCAGCAGACTATCGATGCGAGCCCTTAGTTGCTGTAGTTCGGATGGATTCGCACCGGACTCTATTCCGGCCCGGAATTGCCCGAGCGCCTGTTCTACCTCCCGCATCAAACCGCCATCGCGCGTTGCCAGGAGGGCCTCCAGGGGTTCAAACCCGTCGAGATAGGCAGACAGGGCAAGCTGCCGCGCTTCCTCTCGGTTGCCAGCCCGATAAGCTGACAGGCTGCGATCGAGCGTATCGCGAACGAAGGCGAGCGAACCTGCGTCATTTGCCTGTCCCACCGCATCGGGATTGGCGCGAAGATAGGCCATGACGGCGAGCGCACGGTCCTCGCCGATCTGCTCGGCCAGACTTTCCGGTGTGAGCGCGGCGAGCGTCTCGAGATCGGGGACAAGCTGGCGTATGCCATCATCTTCCCGCCAAATACGCTCGCCCTTGGCCACATCTTCAAAAGCAATGCTGCCGGCATGGAATGCAAGCGCCCAGCGATCCTCGTCGGACAGCGATGCGAAGCTGGCCATGGACGTTCCTTCCAGCCCTTGCGTGATGACCTGGTAAAGCCCGAACGCACTGCGCTGCCGCGCCCGGTCGATATCGGTAAAGTCGATCGGCGGGGGATCAAGTGCCTGCATTGCGGCCGGTGGCGCACTTCCGGCGGCGCCGTGACACGAGGCGCAGTTCTGCGCGAAGAGAGTGCGGGCGCGGTCAAGGTCGGGCGCTTGCGAAGGGGCAAGCGGAACCGGGTAGGCTGTCAGCAACGAGGCTGCCAGCGCGCGCGCTAAGCGCCCAACTCGCTCGGCGGGTTCCTTATTGGCGATCAGAGCTCGCAGCTGGTCCGATCGGCGGATGAGTGCTTGATTGTCTTTAGTGTCCGGAAATGCAGCGACCTGCCGCGCCACGACATCGGAAAACTCCACCATTTCGCGATATTCGAATTCGTCGGCAACACGTCCCTCGGAAACCGCGGAGGCGTAGTCGACCGCGATATAATCGAGCAGACGCCAGGTGGTTCGCACATCGGGTTCTTCCGCGTTCGCGGTGACGGACAGACACAGCGCAAGCGCCAGCAGAATGAGCCGCAGTGCCGGATGGACGGTGGCGGAGACGATGCGATGCATGAGGGGTCTCTATATCTGTTGCAATTAATTCGCAATAGCAGAGTCTAGACGGAAACGTATTTCCCTCAATCCGCAATCGCGGGCATATTCTGGAGTTTAGGTAGAGCGCAGTTCGCCACGTGCCTGTTTGAAGACTTCGGCACTTCCCCACACCGCCAGTCCTGCCATGATGCTCGCCACAACCAGATCGGGCCACGCACGGCCGGTGCCGAAAACGCCAATCGCTGCCGCCAGCACGGCGATATTACCGATCGCGTCGTTGCGCGAACAGATCCACACCGAGCGCATGTTCGCATCGCCCGAGCGATACCGGAACAGCATCGCGGCGACGGCGAGATTTACCGCCAAAGCAAGAGAACCGATGGCGCCCATCGTTCCCGGGTCGGGCGACGCCCCGACAAAAAAACCCCAGATGGCCGAGCCGAGCACCCACAGGCCGAAAGCCAGCATGGTCGCCGCCTTTACGAGAGCCGCACGCGCGCGCCAGACGAGCGCCATCCCCGCTACACCGAGACTGATAGCATAGTTTGCCGCATCACCGAGAAAGTCGAGCGCGTCGGCCTGCAAGGCGCGCGAATCCGCAGCAATGCCTGCCACGATCTCCACGCCGAACATGATTGCATTAAGGCCCAGTGCGATCCACAGAATGCGCCGCCATGTCGGATCGTTGTTGTTTGCACCGGCCTCATCGGGGCCGCAGCAGGTCTTTCCCATTTACTCGACTCCTTGCGTCAATCCGCCCTATGCACCTTGTAGTAACTACAAGGTCAAGCGACAGGAGCCTTTGTCATGAGAATTGGTCAACTTGCCCGGATAACCGGCGTCAAATCCGAAACAATCCGCTTCTACGAGCGTGAGGGTATCCTCGCTGCCCCTCCACGCACGCAGGCCAATTATCGCGATTATGGACCAGCAGAGGAAGCGCGCCTTAACTTCATACGGCGCGCGCGTGATCTCGGCTTCTCCATGGCACGCATCAGGGAATTGCTCGATCTCTCCGATGATGCCGACCGGTCCTGCGCGGGCATCGACGCTCTGGCCAGAAGCCATCTCGGCGAGGTCGAGCGCAAGATCGCGAGCCTGGAGGCGTTGCGGACGGAACTTGGGCGTATGATCGCTGCCTGCGAGCAAGACACTGTAGGCGATTGCCGCATCATCGATGCACTTGCGGGTACCGCCGAGCCTTGATGTCCGCGCCTCGTGCGCCAGTTCGGTCAGGCTCGCCAATGCACGGCTTTTGTCCGCCGCCCATAAGAGACTTAACTTCGGGAAAGGCCGACGAGTGCGAAGCTGCCCGTGTCGCCATCCCGGGTCTGTCGAACGGGCTATGATGCCGCCGCAGGCCAGTTCCAGACGGCCATTTTTTCAATGCTCATATTCGCCATAGTGTAGGGGATCCCGCCGACGCCAAGCCCGGAGCGGCGCAGCCCTGCAAAAGGCATCCAGTCCACGCGGAATGCCGTATGGTCGTTCACCATCACAGCCGATCCCGCCAGAGACTGTATGCAATGATTGGCGATTGACAGCCGATCGCTGAATACAGCGGCCTGAAAGGCGTAAGGCAGGGCATTGGCCTGCTCGATAGCCAGGTCGATATCGTCATAGCCATACACGCAGATCACGGGGCCGAAGATTTCTTCCTGGGATACCTTGGCACTTTCGGGAGGATCGACAATGACGGTCGGGGAGAAAAGAGTGTCACTCAGACGGCTTCCCCCGCACACCAGGGTGCCGCCTGCTGCAATGGCTTCATCGACCCAGCGTTCGACGCGGTCAACTTCCTCCGTCCGGATCAAGGGGCCGCATTGGGTTTTAGCATCGGCGGGATCGCCCACGACCAGCTTTTCGGCAGCTCGCCCTAGGTCATTGGCGAAGTCTTTCAATTCTGCAGCAGGGACGTACACGCGCTGCACGGAAACGCAGACCTGACCCGAATGATAGAACCCGCCTTTGAGCAACGAGGCGATCACTGCTGCGCGCTCCACGCCGCTGTCCACGATTACCGGCGCCGCGCCGCCGTGCTCGAGAGCAATGCGGGTTCCCGGCGCCAGCTTCGAGCGAAGCATCCAGCCGATCTTCGCAGAACCGATGAATGAGAAGAACTCCGTGCGCGGATCGGTTACCATTCTTTCGGCAATATCGTTGCCGCAAGGTGCGAACCGGCACCAGGCCTCGGGCAGGCCGGCTTCATGAAGAATGCTCACGAAGCTCTGGCATGACAGAGGCGTTTCCAGCGCAGGCTTGATGAGAACGGGGCACCCGGCTGCTACCGCCGGTCCAACCTGATGGACGATCAGGTTGAGCGGGTGATTGAATGCCGAGATCGCCACGACAGGACCGATCGGTTCGCGGAAGGTATAGGCCGTCCTTCCCGCACCCGCTTCTGTCAGGTCCATCGGAATTTCATGGCCGCCGCCCTCACTCAGCGCCTGAACGCACAAGTCGACGCTGTTGATCGCGCGACCGGCTTCCACGCGCGCATCGACCAGCGGTTTGCCGCCCTCCCTGACGATCTGGAGAGCCAGATCCTCGGCTCGTTCGCGCATGATATCCGCAGCCCGCCGGAGGATGGCGACACGCTCGTGCACGGCAAGCCAGCCATGGCGGTCGCGGTGGAGCAACTGCGCTTCATTCAGCCATTCATCGATTTGAGCCCAGTCGACAAGCGCTACTTCTGCAATCGGCGAGCGGTCGAAGGGATTGTGAACGATCGTTTTCATAGCTCGCACACCTTTGCGCCGAGTTCGTCGATCAGCACCTTCTTGTTTTCGGAATAATCGACGGGCAGGTCGACAAGGTGCACGCCGCCAGCCTCGAATGCGGCGTTCAGGACCGAAACCAGATCCGCGCTTCGCTCGACACGGTGGCCGGTCGCTCCATAGCTTTGTGCGTAGGTGACAAAGTCGGGATTGGAAAAGGTCAGGCCGTAGTCCGGAAAGCCAAGCTGGTCCTGCTTCCAGCGGATCATCCCGTATGCTGCATCATTCAGAACGAGAACGACAAGGTTCAGTCCAAGCCTGACGGCCGTTTCCAGTTCCTGCGAGTTCATCATGAACCCGCCATCGCCGCATACCGCGAGCACTCTGCGCCCCGGCGCCAGCATCGCAGCCATCATGGCCGATGGAAGGCCCGCGCCCATCGTCGCCAATGCATTGTCGAGCAGGATGGTGCCAGGCTCGTGGGCGATGTAGTTTCTGGCGAACCAGATCTTGTAGATACCGTTGTCGAGCGCAACGATATCATCGCGCGCCATTACGCTGCGTACGTCGGCAACCACGCGCTGGGGGACCATCGGAAAACGTTCGTCGTCGCTGGTCTCGGAGATGTGCGAAGCAATCTCGTGATGCAGGGCGGTATAATAGCTGCGGTCGCACTGCAGCTTGCCATCCAGGCGGTTTCCCAGCCGCTCGACCGATCCGGCGATGTCGCCGATGACCTCGAGCTGCGGGAAGTAGACCTGATCGACTTCAGCCGCCTTGTAATTGATATGGATGACGGTCTGCCCGCCCGGCTCCATGAAGAAGGGCGGCTTCTCCACCACGTCGTGACCGATATTGACGATCAAATCGGCCTTCTCGATCGCGCAGTGAACATAATCGCCCGACGATAGCGCCGCAGTGCCCAGATAGAGCTCGCTATCTTCATCGACCACGCCTTTGCCCATCTGGGTGTCAAAGAAGGGAAAGCCCGTATCGGATACGAATTTGCGCAACGCCTTCGAAGCGCGGCGGCGGTTCGCTCCGGCTCCGATCAGTAGCAGAGGTCTCTGTGCAGCGAGGATACGTCTCGCTGCCTCATCTAGAGCGGCGTCACCCGCTACGGCATAGCGCCTGTCATGCGGCGGTATGACAGGTTCGACCGTTTGCTCTTCAGCAATGTCTTCGGGCAGCTCGAGCAGCACAGCGCCCGGCCTTTCTTCCTGCGCCAGGCGAAATCCCTCGCGAACGAGCGACGGGATGCGGTTGCCGTTCACAATCTGGGTCGATGCCTTGCACAGCGGGGTGAACAGGGAAACGACGTCGACAATCTGGAACTGGGCCTGTTTCGAGGTCTTGATCGGTTTCTGCCCGGTAATGATCACGAGCGGGAAGGCTCCGAGCGCGGCATAGGCCGCCGGTGTGGTCAGGTTCGTGGCACCTGGCCCGAGTGTTGCCAGGCACACACCTGCCTTGCCGGTCAGGCGGCCATAAGTTGCCGCCATGAAGCCAGCGCCCTGTTCGTGACGGGCCAGAACCAGCGTGATGGTGGAAGTTCGCAGCGATTCCAGAAGATCCAGGTTCTCTTCGCCTGGAACGGCGAAAACATACTCGACACCCTCTGCCTCGAGCGCGGCGACCATAAGATCGGAAGCTTTCATTCGTCGGTCCTCATTTACGAGTTGCAGGGCGGTTCATGCCGTGCGCTACCAAACTGCTTGCTTGCAGCGGTCGACCTGATTGCCGCGCTTGTCAATGGTCGTGATCATGGTCTTGGCATTGGTTCTTTTCGACCTGATGGCCCGGGACCATAACCGGATCACAGTCCGCAGCGAGACAGGCTTCGAACGTTGCATGGGCGATGGCGTGCTGCGTCTCGAGCATACCGCGAGCCCGCGCCTTCACATCCTCGAAAGCCTGCAACGAAGATTCGGCAGGAACGACATGCGCCTCAAGCGCGCGATAATGCTCGCTGATGCTCCAGACTTGGACGTGATGGACGTCGGCCACGCCTTCTGCGTCACGCAGGTCGCTCACAATGCGATCGAACTCGCTTTCGTCCGGCACCGCGCCCATCAAGAGACGCACCGTGCGAGGCAACAAAGTAACGCCCTGCCAGATCACAAAGTCACCAATGACCACCGTGATGGTCAGATCGGCGATATAAAGTTCGTATCGCAGAATGAGCACGCCAGCCACGATCACACCGGCCGAAGCCAGCGCATCAGACACATTGTGCAGGAAGATCGAATAGGGTCAATTCCTCTTCTCGCCGTGTTTGGTTCCCGCATCGTCGTGGCTATCCATGTGAGCGTCGCGCAGAATCTCGATGCCGCCATAGAGAGCGATGCAAGCTACCGCGATGCCCACAACGAGGTCGGGCCAGTTGGTTCCGGTCAGCATCACAATGATGCCGGCGATAATGATCCCGCCATTAGAGATAAAGTCGTTGAAGCTGAAGGTGGTCGCCGCCCGCATATTGACGTCCTTGTTCTCCATCTTCTGCAGCAGGCGCAGGCAATAGAGATTGACCATCCCCGCGATGAACGCCATCGCCATCATCAATATCCCGCCCGGATCGGACCCTTCCACAAACCGTCGGTAAGCATCGAAGATAACCCCAGCAGAGAAGATCAGCAGCATGATGCCGGAGAAACGTGCGGCCCCGCGTTTCCAGGTCCGTGAGCGGGTCAGCGCGAGCAGGCTGAGCGCATAAACGATGGCATCGGATGAATTATCGAGGCCGTTCGCCAACAGCGCATTAGAATCGGCAAAATACCCGACCGCGAAAAAGCCGATCGCGATGGCCACGTTAAGCCACAGGACAACCCACAGGGTCTTGCGCTTTTCAGGCGACCCGACATCGACCTCATGTCCGCCACTCATGCTGCGTCCTCCTCGGTTTGTACCCAGCTTTCCGCATGACTACGCTGTGTTGGCCGGAAGAACTTCATTTCGGTGCGGAAGAGTGAGGATGACAATTTCGTGCCCCACTCTTCCCATTCGCTGTCGCCGATTATGGCGATCCGGCCGAAACAATCCTTAGGCCGGATGTCGAACTTGAGATCGCGCCAGAGACCTCCGAAGTTCCAACCCGAAAAGTCAGGCGCGAGCTCGATCACCATCGGGACGGTACCGGCCTCGCGCTCTGCGATATGTTCGAATTGGGGAACAAAGCGGTCATAGGCTTCATCCCCCTGCCTGCCTCCGGCACGTATCCAGAGCAGTCCGTTCTTTTCCTTCAGTGCCAGCACCGTATTCTCCTTTCCCGATCGGTCATGTGATGTCCTTCAGCTCGCGCTGCTCATCGCTTGTCACATTGCGCCGCAGCCTGTCCCACCAACGCTGTCGCCAGGTCCGGTCATCTTCTCTGGTCCCGAAAACCAGCTTCAAGATTGCGGGCAAGACGAAAAGGGTCAGCGCGGTGGCGGTGATCAACCCTCCAATGACGACTGTCGCCAAGGGACGTTGCACTTCCGCGCCGGTCCCGGTCGCAATGGCCATCGGCACGAAGCCGAGCGATGCAACGAGCGCGGTCATGAGAACCGGCCTTAGGCGCGCCAATCCACCATCGACGATGGCGTCATCGAGCGCCATGCCCCTGTCGAGCCGCTGACGGATCGCAGTCACCATCACGAGGCCATTCAAGGTCGCCACACCCGACAGGGCGATAAAGCCTACCGCCGCAGATACCGAGAATGGCATCCCGCGTAGAGCCAAGGAGAAAATCCCGCCTGCCAGGGCCAACGGGATCGCGCTGAATACGGCGAGCGCCGGCACCCAGCCCCCAACCGCCATGTAAAGCAGCAAGAGAATGACCGCGAAAGCGATAGGAATGACTATCTGAAGTCTTTCCTGAGCAGCCTGGAGGTTCTGGTATTGACCGCCCCACTCGATAAACGCGGCAGCGGGCAGTTCGACCTGCGCCGCAACCCTTTCCTGGGCCTCTTCTACAAAAGACCCGAGGTCGCGTTCTCGCACGTTGGACGAAACGATCACCAGTCTGCGTCCCTGTTCCCGGCGAACCTCCGCGAGACCATCCACCACACGGAACTCGGCAACCGAGCGTAGCGGTATGGTTGCCCCGTTCGGGAGCAGCACCGGCAAAGCACCCAACTGGTCGAAATCGTCGCGGGTCGCGTCCGACAACCGCACAACCACATCGAAGCGGCGATCGCCTTCGAAAACGAGGCCCGCAGGCCGACCGCCCAGTGCGATCGCCACCGATTGCGCAACGTCTTCGACCTTCAGCCCGTAACGGGCAATCGCTGGCCGATCGAAGGCAATGTCGAGGGTGGGGAACCCGGTCACTTGCTGGACCTTGACGTCCGCGGCGCCGTCGACATTGCGCAGCACGCCCGCAACCTCGTTCGCCGCCGAGGTCATGGCGCTGAGATCGTCTCCGTAGATCTTGACGGCAACATCTCCGCGAACGCCTGCGATCAATTCGTTGAACCGCAATTCGATCGGTTGGCTGAACTCGTAAAGGTTGCCGACGAGACTGCTGAGGGCGCTCTCCATTTGCGCGACCAACTCGTCCTTGGCGAGATCGGGATCGGGCCATTCCTCACGGGGTTTGAGGATCACGTACGCATCGGAAGCGTTCGGCGGCATCGGGTCACTGGCCACTTCCGCCGTGCCCGTCCGCGAAAAGACAAGCTCGACTTGCGGAAATTGCTCGAGCCGGTCCTCTACCCGCCTTTGCATCGCGAGCGAACGTTCGAGCGATGTCGAAGGAATACGCAGCGATTGCACGGCGATGTCGCGCTCGTCCAATTGCGGTGTGAACTCGCTCCCGAGGAAGCTGAACACGAAGGCCGCAAAGGCGAAGATGCCGACGCCCATGCCGATGACCGGCCAGGGGCGGGTGATCGCCTTGCGGACCAGCGGTCCGTATCGCTCCTTGGCGATCCGGATCGGCTTGACCTCCTTTTCCGTCAGCTTCTTGTTGAGCAGGATGGCGATCATTGCCGGGACGAAGGTCAGCGACAACACGAACGCCGAGGCGAGCGCGAGCATGACCGTGATCGCCATGGGTGAATAGGTTTTGCCTTCGACGCCGGTAAAGGTGAGAAGCGGTGCGAAGACGAGAAGAATGATCGCCTGGCCGTACACGGTTGGCTTGATCATTTCCTGCGCGGCAAGCCGCGTTTCCGTCAACCTCTCACCAAGTGTAAGAAGTCGGCCCTCGTGTTCCTGTCGAGCCGCGAGCCTCGCGACGCTGTTCTCGACGATGATGACGGCACCATCGACGATCAGGCCGAAGTCCAGCGCACCCAGGCTCATGAGATTGCCCGAAACGCCGAGCCGGTTCATTCCGATCGATGCCATCAGCATGGAAAAGGGGATGACCAGCGCCGCGATGATCGCTGCCCGGATGTTGCCCAGCAGCAAGAACAGGATCGCAATGACCAGAAGCGCGCCCTCGACAAGGTTCTTCTCGACGGTCGCGATCGTCGCATCGACCAGGGAAGACCGGTTGTAGACGATCTCCGCGACAATTCCTTCCGGCAGGGAGCTGCGAACTTCCTCGAGCCGTTCGGCCGCCTCGGCCGACACGGTGCGGCTGTTCTCGCCCGCGCGCATGAGCACGGTGCCCACGACCGCTTCATCGCCGTTCAGCGACGCCGCGCCCGTTCGCAGGTCGCCACCGATGCTGACTGTGGCGACGTCACCTACGCGAATGGGGACCCCCTCGCGGGTGGAAACGACCGCCTGCTCGATATCCTCAACACTGCCGAGGCGCGCATCGACCCGGGCGAGAAGGGCTTCACCGGCCCGCTCGACGAAATTGGCGCCTTCGGCGAGATTGGCCGCTTCCAGCGCGTCGATCACCTCGTCGAACGATAAACCGTAACCGGTCAATCGCGCGGGATCGGGTTGAACGAGGTATTGCTTTTCGAAGCCGCCAATCGAGTCGACACCTGCCACACCGTCGACCGACCGCATGAAGGGCGCAACCACCCAGTCCTGAATAGTTCGCAGATACGCGGCCTTGGCGACATCACTGTCGAGCTGGTCGCCACGTTCGGTTACGAAGCTCCCGTCGGACTGCCATCCGACCGCTTCGCCCCGCGGCGCTTCCTTGCCATCAGGATATTCGTACTCGATGACGTACATGAGCACTTCGCCCAATCCGGTCGAGATGGGCCCCATCACCGGTTCGGCACCCTCGGGCAGGGAAGCACTTATGGGCGTCAGCCGTTCGTTGACCTGCTGACGCGCGAAATAAATGTCGGTCCCTTCCTCGAAAATCGCGGTGACCTGGCTGAACCCGTTGCGCGATATCGAGCGGGTCATTTCCAGACCCTCTATGCCGGCAAGCCCGGTTTCAACGGGATAGGTCACCTGAGTCTCGACTTGCGAGGGCGACAGGGCAGGCGCCTTGGTGTTAATCTGCACCTGCACGTTGGTGATGTCGGGGACTGCATCGATCGGCAGGCGCGCAAGATTGCTTGCCCCCAATACCGCGATACCGACGGTCAGAACAATAATCGCCCACCGGAAGCGGACCGCGACATCGAGGATTAGGCCGATAAAGCCAAGTCCATGTTTATCCTCGGAGTACTTCGCCCCGAGCGAGTCATTAGTCGTCATCTTCGGCGTTCTCTTTTTGGAGCTCGGCTTTAAGGAGGAAGGCGTTTTCAGTCGCGATCCGCCAATTGGGTTGCAGACCCGATTCAATGACAACTTGTCCCGCTGACCGGGATCCGGTCACGATTGGACGTGCTAGGAATCCGCGGCGGGTACGAACGAAGACCACTTCTGCGCCATCGATCGTCTGCACGGCACTTTCCGGCACCGACATGCGGACTGTATCGACCTCACCCGAGGGGCGGATACGTGCCTGCAAGAAGGCACCGGGTTGCAGGCCGGGGATCGGCCTTGCCAGCGACAGGACCGCCGTAGCGCTGCGGCTTTCGGGATCGAGCGAGGGAGTGACGGATCGCACGCGCGCACCCACTTCCCGGTTGTCCGCGATTTCCAGCGTGGCCTCGTCGCCAGGCTGGATGCGGCTTGCTTCAGCCGACGGGAGGGCAACCTCGACCTGCATGCCGCTCGGGTTCACGACCTGGTAGAGTTCTTCTCCGGCCTCGACGAAGGACCCGAGAACGATAGGCGCCGAGGTCACTCGGCCCGCGAGCGGGCTCGTAACCGCGAGGGAGCGCCCGTCGCCGCTAACACCCGCCGCCGAGACTGCCGCTTGGGCACGCGCAAGTTCCGATTGAGCAACCTGCAGATTGGCTCGGGCGGCCTCGAGATCCTGCCGCGCGGTGACATTGGCTTCGAAAAGGCGGCGCTCTCGATCGTAGGCAGCAGACAATTCGTTGACCCGCGCGCCCGCTGCGCTGAGTTGCGCCGCAAGAGCAGCGGCGTCGGCGCTCTCGATGCGGGCAATCGTCTCTCCCTGCCTCACGTAATCACCCAGCGTTTTGCCGACACTGCGGACTACGCCCGCTGCGCGGGCATCGATGCGGGCACTTGCCGTCGGGCTTGCCGCGACGGTGGCCGGAAAGACCAGCTCGACCGCCGATCCCTGACCGACGGTTTCGACCTCTATCTGGGACGCTTCGATTTGTTCGGCGCCAAGCAGGACAAGCCCTTCGGGAAGCTCGGCCTCCTCGCTCGTTTCCTCAATGTGCTGGTCGGCACTGCCACTTGGCCACAGCATAAACACTGCAGCGGCGATTGAAACGATCACGCCGATAAAAACGGCCAGACGTCTACGGTTCATTTGGAAATACCTCATTGTGCGCCGAGCCAGATCAGCGTCGCCGCCAGGCGGCCACGATCTTCCTGGGCTTGAATCAATGCTTCACGGATGGTGTCGCGCGCTTCGGCCGCAGCCAGAACTTCGATCAGCGGAAATCTGCCGTTGCGGTAGCCAATCCGAACGAGGCGCAAGGCTTCCTCGGCTTGGGGCAAGGACGTCTCCGCGAGGGTCTCGACCCGCGCTTCGGCTGCCAGAAATTGTCCGCGAGCCTGCGTGACTTCGAGTTCGAAATCGGTGCGGGCAATCGCCTCCCGTGCCGTCGCGGCGCGAAGCCGCGCCTCGGCAGCAGCGATGTTTCCTTGGTTGCGATTACTGAACGGAAACGGGATCGAAACGCCTACGAGGAACGCCTGGTCTCTGCTTTCCTCGAACCGTCGGACACCGGCGGATATCGCCGGATCCGGAATGCCTAAAGAGCGTTCCCGGGCGATCGCGGCATCTGCAGCCTCGCGTTCGGCACGGGCGATCTGGAGACGTAAGGCCGAAGGCGAGGCGAGCAGCGTTGCCGGAGGTTCGATCTCGGGGAACACCGAAGGCACGTCCGCAGCAGGTGCTGCCTCGCCCCAAAGCGCGGCCAGCGCATTCCTCGCCGCACTGTCGGCAGCCAGGGCCGCTTCAAGCTCCGCGAGCGCCTCCGCAAGTGCCGCTTCGGCACGAAGCGAACGCAAGGGAGGCTCCCGCCCGACATCGACCAGTACCCCTGCGATCCTGGCAAGCTCGCGGTTGCGCTCGACTATGTCCCGCGCGAGTTCCAATCGGGCTGCCGCAGCGACGGCTTCCACATAGCGCTCGCGCACCGATCGCCCGAGCTGAGCAACCGAGAGCGCTCCTGAAAGGGTCGCGACGCGCGCCTCCGCCTGGGCGGCGCGGACGCGCGCTCCTCGTTTGCCGCCCAATTCGAGCCGCTGGCTCAAGGACAAAGTGTACTCGGTGGCCTGCAATCCCGAAAATGCGCCGCTTCCGGCAATGTTTTCGGCTTCGAAAGCAATTTCGGGGTTGGGCCGCAGCCGCGCCTGGTCGACCAGGGCCCGCGCCGCGTCGGCTTCGGCCCGCGGTCCGATCAGGCGCGGATTTTCTGGGGGCTCATCTGCGCTGTCGACGATGCCCGCACGAGCGAGCGCAGCTTCGAGCGTCAGAAGCTCACGCTCCTGCGCCGCCACGGTCGTGGCTTGAGCGGCGAGGAACAGCCCTCCAAGGAGGACCCCTCGCCAATGAATGGCTGACATTTTTCGAAAATTCCTCTGCTGACGATCCGAACTGCGCTGCGGCATGCAGCGCGGTGACGGTCGTCAGGCGCGAGGGGGGCGCTTCAGTCGGTCGGCAATTTCGGAAGCGAGCGCTTCGGCGGGAGGCGCATCGGGAACCACGACCAAGTGAGGGACCGAATTCTTCTGCACGGTGCCGGCAAAGCTCGCCCCGTGATGGCAATGGCCGTGTCCACACACGCCGTGTTGCTCGGCCGGCGCATCCGGATCGCCCGGCACTTCATCGGCGGCTGCGGATGACGCAGACGCGCTATCGAGCGAAGCCAGAACGGGCGTGCTTCCGGGCGCCACTTCGGCACCGCAAGCAGCAGCATCCGCCGCCGTCACGAACACCATCGCGACCAGCATGAGCAGGACGACGAAAGGGTGCAGGACAAGGCGACGATAGCTTGTAGTCATGGATTCCAACGGCTC
>NZ_BTGS01000021.1:0-26015 GCF_042851395.1 Altererythrobacter sp. MTPC7
TAACCAGGGGTTTCCAAATCGATATAAGTGACGGAGAGTACAGTGCTTAGCTGCTGCTCGCGCCATCCTGAAGGTAAGTCCGATTTCAGGATGTTCCCTGGGTCTCTGGACCGACATTAGGGCGTAAAAGAAACCTCAGCCGGTCAGTTCAACGAAAATTTCCCAATGGTTCGAGTGCCCACCATTGTCCTGTCTGGTGCGCCAGTTTACCAATCATCATCGTGCCTGTTCGGCACTGACGGTAAAGGCCGGCGCCCCCTGACGGATCGCCGGCCTGCCGTGTTATTTGGCTGCAGCAAGGGCTTCGAGCAGCTTTTCGGCTGCCGGTTCGCTGGATGGGGGGTTCTGGCCGGTGATCAGCAGGCCGTCCTGCACCACGTAGGGTTCGAAGACGCCGCCTTCGGAAAAGTCGCCGCCCTGCTGTTTCAGCACATCTTCCAGCAGGAATGGCACGACATCGGTCAGACCGACCGCCTCTTCTTCCTCGTTCGTGAAACCGGTGACCTTGCGGCCCTTTACGAGCGGTTCGCCTTCCGGCGTTGTCACGTTCTTCAGCACCGCCGGGGCATGGCAGACGAGGGCGACAGGCTTGCCTGCGGCCAGTGCGCCTTCGATCGTCGCCTTCGAATCAGCGCTTTCGGCCAGGTCCCACAGCGGGCCGTGGCCGCCGGGATAGAATACGCCGTCGAAGGCTGCCACATCGACATCTGCCAGTTTCTTCGTCGATGCGAGATGGGCCTGCGCCTCCTCGTCTTCCTTGAACCTTTTGGTCGCATCGGTCTGCGCGTCGGGTTCGTCGGACTTGGGATCGAGCGGCGGCTGTCCGCCTGCCGGGCTGACGAGCGTGATGTCGTGTCCGGCATCCTTGAGCACGTAATAAGGCGCGGCGAACTCTTCCAGCCAGAAGCCGGTTTTCTTGCCGGTATCGCCGAGCTTGTCGTGACTGGTCAGAACCATGAGGATTTTCATGCGGGGGGTTCCTTTTACATGGAGGGATGTGGGCGACGGCTTGCTGCGTCGTATATCGGTCAAACACACAGGGCGGACTAATGTTTCCTTGTCCGGCGACACGGCTTGCATCGTCATCGCAGTCCCGTATGTCGCGCGGCATCGTGAGGCTGCTCGATTTCCATACCGGCGATATCGCGCGCCTTGCACAGGCCGGGCGACGACGCGTCCTTTCTTTGCCGGCAGGGCGCGACTTCTCCTCCAACGATTACCTCGGTCTCGCTGCGTCGGGTGCCTTGCGCGAGGCCGCGCAGGATGCGCTTGCCCGCGGCGTGCCCGTCGGTTCCGGAGGGTCGCGCCTGCTGCGCGGCAATAGGGCGGAGCACCAAGCGCTGGAAGCGGCGGCGGCCCGATTTTTCGGGTCCGAAACCGCCTTGTTTCTCGGCTCGGGCTTTGCCGCGAACAGCTTGCTTTTTTCGACCCTGCCGCAGTCCGGCGACCTGATCCTGCATGACGAACTGGTCCATGCGAGCGCGCATGAAGGCATGAGGCTTTCGCGGGCGGCGCACCGTTCCTTCCGCCACAACGATGCAGGCGATGCCGCCACGCAGATTGCGCGGTGGCGCGGGGAAGGGAACAGGGGGACGGTCTGGCTCGCCTTCGAAACGCTCTACAGCATGGATGGCGATAAGGCCCCTGTCGGCGACTTCGCCGCCCTGGCAGCGCGGGACGGGGTCATGCTGGTCGTAGATGAAGCGCATGCTTCAGGCGTCTACGGACCGGGTGGCCGCGGGCTGGCGGCTGACCTTCATGGCGCGGAGAACGTCATCGTCCTGGCAACCTGCGGGAAAGCGATGGGCTGCGAAGGCGCGCTGCTGCTGGCCGCCGAACCGGTGCGCGATTTCCTTGTCAACAGGGGGCGCAGCTTCATCTTCTCCACCGCTCCGTCCCCGCTGATGGCAGAGATCGCGCGGGCATCTTTGGGGCTGGTGTCGCAGGCTGATGGCCGCCGTGAAAGGCTGACCGCGCTTGTGCACCACACTGGCGAAGCGCTCGCGCCCCTCGGAATTGCGGGCAGCGGTTCGCAGATTCAGCCGGTCGTCATCGGTGACGAAGCGCGCACCATGGAAATTGCTGCGGCCTTGCAGGAACGCGGGTTCGATGTGCGCGGCATCCGTCCGCCCTCCGTGCCGGCGGGCACGGCCCGGCTGCGAATTTCCGTCACGCTCAACACCGACGAAGCCGCAATCGACGGCCTTCGCGATGCTCTGGAGGAATTGTTGTGAGCCGCACCTTCATTGTCACAGGCACCGATACCGATATCGGCAAGACGGTCTTCGCCGCTGCCCTGACCGCTGCCCTGGATGCGCGGTACTGGAAACCGGTCCAGGCGGGGCTGGATGATGGCAGCGACAGCGCGCGGGTGGCGGGATACGGCGTGGCGGAAGACCGTATCCTGCCCGAAGCCTATCGCCTCACCACGCCGTGTTCGCCGCACCGCGCAGCCGAGCTGGACGGCGTGACGATCGAGCCCGAACGCCTCGCGTTACCGGACCACGACGGAACCCTGGTGGTCGAGGGGGCGGGCGGGGCGCTGGTGCCGGTCAGGCGCGAACTGCTTTATGCCGACCTTTTCGCCCGGTGGGGCGCGCCTGCCGTCGTCGTGGCGCGCACCGGGCTCGGCACGATCAATCACAGCCTGCTGACGCTGGAGGCCCTGAGGGCGCGCGGCGTGCCCGTGCTGGGCATGGCCTTCGTCGGTCCGGCGGAAGAGGACAGCGAGCAGACGATCTGCGCCATCGGTAACGTCCGCCGCCTCGGCCGCCTGCCTGTTCTGGGCCAGTTGACCCCGGAGACACTCGCAGCTGCATTTCGCGACAATTTCAATGAGGGCGATTTTTCATGAACGGCTCGCCCATCTGGCATCCCTTCACCCAGCACGGCCTGCGTGAGCCGATCCCGCAGGTTGCCAACGCGAGCGGTGCGGTGCTGCATCTGGAAGACGGGCGCGAGATCATCGACGCCATCTCATCGTGGTGGGTGACGACCCACGGCCACGCGCATCCGGCAATCGCAGGGGCCATCGCAGAACAGGCGGCGCGGCTGGACCAGGTGATCTTCGCTGGCTGGACTCACCAGCCTGCAGAGGATCTCGCAGCCGGCCTGAGGGCCATCATGCCGGATAGCCTCACCCGCGTCTTCTTCTCCGATTCCGGGTCGACCAGCGTCGAGGTCGCGCTGAAGATGGCGCTGGGGTACTGGCGCAATCGCCGCGAGAATCGCACGCGCATCGTGGTGATGGACAACGGCTATCACGGCGACACGATCGGCACCATGTCGGTCGGCGCGCGCGGGGCCTTCAACCGCGCGTACGAGCCGCTGCTGTTCGACGTGATCTCTGTCCCGTTCCCGGAGGAGGGTGCGGAGCAGGAGACGCTCGATGCGCTCGAGGCCGCCTGCCGCGACGGGGCGGCCGCCTTCATCGCCGAACCGCTGGTTCTGGGGGCGGGCGGAATGCTGATGTATTCGGCTGCGACGCTGGCCGAGATGCGGCGGATTTGTGCCGAGCACGGCACGCTCTTCATTGCGGACGAGGTGATGACCGGCTGGGGCCGCACCGGCACGCTGCTGGCGTGCGAGCAGGCGGGCGTGGAGCCGGACATTCTCTGCCTGTCGAAGGGCCTTACAGGCGGCGCGATGCCGCTAGCCGTGACGATGGCGAGCGAGCCCGTTTTCGAAGCGCATTACAGCACGGACCGGGGGGAGATGTTCTTCCATTCGTCAAGCTACACCGCGAACCCGGTCGCCTGTGCGGCGGCCAATGCCAATCTGGCAATCTGGCGCACGGAGCCGGTGATGCAGCGGATTGTCGATCTTTCCGCACGGCAGCAGGCATGGCTGGCAGATACCGCGCAGCACGAGATGGTCCGCAATGCGCGCCAATTAGGGACGATCACCGCCTTCGATGTCGGTGCGGCCGAGGGATATCTCTCGGACCTCGCGCCCCGAATGTTGAAGATGTTCCGCGAACGGGGCGTGCTGCTGCGCCCGCTCGGCAATACAGTCTATACGATGCCGCCCTATTGCATCGACGACGAGCAATTGAGCCGCGTCTACGGCGTCATCGGCGAAGTCCTGGACGAGGTTTCGAACTAGGGCTCAGCCCCGTGCCACGCTGTCCAGCAATTCGGCGGTGACGGGATAGCCTGCGTCTTCCATGATCCGCAGCATCGGGCGATCACCGGTGGTGTCGATCTGCGGGATGATCGTTCTGACCGGTGTCGCTTCCGCATGGGCCTTTGCTTCTTCGAAGCTGCCGAACAGGGCGAGCCGTTCCAGGTTCCGGCGGGTCGGGAAGATCAGCTTGATGTCTCCCTTGTCCGCCATTGCCAGCGCGCCCTTCGCGCTGACCCAGAACAGGTGGGTGTTTTCCGACTGGTCGACCGCGACATCGACGGCCCCCGTGCCGAGGTTGGCGAGGTAGAAGCGTGTGTCGTAAACGCGCGGTATCTTCTCGTTCTTCGGGAACCACCGCGCGAAAGGCGTCAGCTGTGCAAGGTCGAGCGACCAGTTGAATTCATCGAGCACCGGGGCAAGCGCGACGGTCTGTTCCAGCAGGGCCCTTGCGCCTCGCGCCTTTTGCGCGTCGATGTCGCCTGCCAGCCCGACGGCGAGCCCGGTCTCTTCCAGCGTCTCGCGCACGACTGCGATCTGGTGGGCGGCTTCTTCCGGGTCGATGCCGGAGGACAGCGCGCGGCCCAGTTCGAAATCGGCAGGATCGACGCGCCCGCCGGGAAAGACCGCCATGCCGCCCGCAAACGTCATGGTCTTCGAACGGACGGTCATGAGGATTTCCGGAGGCTCACCCTCCGGACCGTTGCGGAAGATGATGACGGTCGCAGCCGGGATGCCGTCCGGCGTTCCTCTGGCATCGGGACTGGAACCACCGGGCGTCTGTTCAGGGGATGCGGACATGAGCGCGATAGTGGCCAAGACTGCGCGCGATGCCAAGTGTGGAAATGTGCGCCGGCAAACGGCACCACTCGGCCCGGTCAGGGGTGTCGGAGAAGTTTACACAGCGAGCGGGCCTTAACCCGGTCTTCACCATGAAACCCGCGCAGACCTGCGTGTCAGCGCGTCTGGCACGGTGGATGCATAGGGTATGGCACCCGAATGGTCTTCGAGTATCGAGGCGGGATCACTCCTGGTCCCCCGATCCCGCCTCCCCCCGAAACAAAAAAAGGCCCGCGATATTCGCGGGCCTTTTTTCGTTTGTCCTTCGCAGGAAGAAGGCAGGATCAGGACGCCTTGGCCACGCCCTTCTCGTCCATGGTCTGCTGCAATTCGCCAGCCTCGAACATTTCCATCATGATGTCGCTGCCGCCCAGGAATTCGCCCTTCACGTAAAGCTGGGGGATGGTCGGCCAGTCGGAATATTCCTTGATGCCGGAACGGATTTCCTGGTCCTGCACCACGTCGACGCTTTCATACGCGACGCCGCAGTGGTCCAGGATCGCCACGGCGCGGCTGGAAAATCCGCATTGCGGGAACAGCGGCGTACCCTTCATGAAGAGAACGACGTCGTTATCGCCGACAATGCCGGAAATGCGTGATTTGATATCGGTCATGGCTGTGTGCGCCTGTAGGTCTTTGATTGAATTCGTGCTCGAAGCGTCGGGGCCTCGCCAGCCAGGCCGGCAAGGCCGCTATCAATCTGGGGCTTGTGTCGTCAGTTGCAAGGCATGGAGCACGCCGCCCATCTTCCCGCCCAGGGCTTCGTAGACCATCTTGTGCTGGGCAACCCGGCTCTTGCCGGCGAAGGCGGGCGAGACGACATGGGCGGCCCAGTGATCGTTGTCACCGGCCAGATCGCGCATCTCGACCTCTGCATCGGGCAGGGCCGCCTTGATCATGCCTTCGATTTCGGATGCGGACATCGGCATGGCGCGTCCCCTCAGCTCTCGCTCATCAACTGGCGGCGCGCTTCCACGGCGCATTCGTCCAGCTTGGTACGGATGTCGTCTTCCGAGACGTCGCATTCGGCGGCGGTCAGGTCGCCCAGGACCTTGCGGACGACATCCTCGTCGCCCGCTTCCTCGAAATCCGCCTGCACGACGGCTTTCTTGTAGGAATCGGTTTCCTCCTCGGTCAGGCCCATGAGGCCCGCAGCCCATTCGCCCAGCATGCGATTGCGGCGGGCCGCGACCTTGAAGGCCGTTTCCTCGTCCATCGCGAACTTGCTTTCCTCGCCTTTCCGGCGGTCGTTGAAGTCTGTCATGGCGTCCTCAGTTGAAATGTCTCCCGCCCCCTATCTGGGGCGGGAGAAGCCTAGTCCATCGTTACGACGAGCTTGCCGATGGCGCCGCGGTTTTCCAGCTTGGCAATCGCCTCGTGCGCCTTGTCCAGCGGATAGGTTTCGCTGATCAGCGGACTGATCTTGCCGGCTTTCCAGAGATCGAACAGTTCCTCGATATTGCGCTGGTTGCGTTCCGGCTCACGCGCGGTGAACGCGCCCCAGAACACTCCGCGGATATCGCAGCTCTTCAGCAGCGTCAGGTTGAGCGGCATTTTCGCGATGCCTGCCGGGAAGCCGACCACCAGGAAGCGGCCTTCCCATGCGATCGAGCGAAGGGCAGGCTCCGAATAGTCGCCGCCGACGATGTCGTAGACGATGTCCGCACCGTTCGGGCCGACGGCATCCTTGAACGCACCGGCCAGCGCCTTGCTCGTATCCTTGTCGAACGGCGCGCGGGGGTAGATGACGGTTTCATCCGCGCCCGCCTTCTTCGCGACTTCGGCCTTCTCCTCGGTAGAGACGGCAGCGACGACGCGGGCGCCATAGGCCTTGGCAAGTTCCACCGCCGAGAGGCCGACGCCGCCTGCCGCGCCCAGGACCAGCACCGTTTCGCCTTCCTTGATGTCGCCGCGATCCTTCAGCCCGTGAATGGTCGTGCCATAGGTCATCAGCAGGGCGGAGGCGTCGACGGTATCGATCCCGTCCGGAACCTTGAACATGCGGGATGCATCGACGGCGATCTTCTCGCGCAGGCCGCCATTGCCGACACCCGACAGGATGCGGTCGCCGACCTTCCACCCGGTGACGCCTTCGCCGACGCTTTCGATCGTGCCGGAAATCTCGCCGCCGGGGGAGAAGGGGCGTTCCGGTTTGAACTGGTACATGTCGCGGATGATCAGCGCATCGGGATAGTTGATGGCGCAGGCTGCCACTTTCACGACGACCTGTCCCTTGCCGGCAACCGGATCCTCGATATCTTCGATGACCAGGGTTTCGGGTCCGCCGGTTTCCTTGCTCAGCAGGGCTTTCATGTCGTTGCTCTCTCCTCTTTATGGTTTTCCGGGTGGGCCAGCCACGGCATGTTCGCGCCCTGCCGGCCTTCATAGTCTGCGATGGCATCGTCCCGGGCAAGGGTCAGTCCGACCTCGTCCAGGCCTTCCATCAGGCATTGCTTGCGGAACGCATCGATCTCGAAGGTGAAGCGGTCCTGATACGGTGTGGTGACGACCTGGTTTTCGAGGTCGATGGACACGGGGTCGGTCCGCGCGACCTCCATCAGGCGGTCGATCTGCTCTTGCGGCAGCGCGACCGTCACGATGCCGTTCTTGAAAGCGTTACCGGCAAATATGTCGGAAAAGCTCGCCGCGATGACGGCGGTGATGCCGAGGTCCCTCAGCGCCCAGGCCGCATGTTCACGGCTGGACCCGCAGCCGAAATTATCGCCCGCGATCAGTATGGGCGATCCGGCATATTCGTCGGAATCGAAGATGTTGTCCGGGTCTTCGCGCAAGGTTTCGAAGGCCCCGCGGCCCAGTCCTTCGCGGGTGATCGTCTTCAGCCAGTGGGCGGGAATGATGATGTCCGTATCGACATTCGCCGCGCCGAAGGGAATCGCGCGGCCTTCCACTTCCCGCACCTTCTGCATCAGTCCGTCTCCGGGTTTTCGCCCGAGGGGATGGGGCCGGGCTGTTGCGGCTCGTTTCGTTTGCGGCGCTTGTTCGCATAAAGCAGGGCGGCGGCGATGGCGGCAGAGCCGATGGCAGCGCCGACCGATGCGGCAGCTTTTCCGGTAATTTTCTTCGTCATGGGTTTCTCTTGGGGCGGTAAGATGGTCGGTTCAAGGGGATCGCGGCCACCGGGCCGCCGATTGTCAGCCGGTCAGGTCGCGCACGTCGGTAAGCCGTCCCGTGACGGCAGCGGCGGCAGCCATGGCGGGGCTCATCAAATGGGTGCGCGCGCCAGGTCCCTGCCTGCCCACGAAATTGCGGTTGGAGGTCGATGCGCAGCGCTCCCCGGCAGGCACTTTGTCCGGGTTCATGGCGAGGCAGGCGGAACAGCCCGGCTCGCGCCATTCGAACCCTGCCTCGGTGAATATCCTGTCCAGCCCTTCGTCCTCGGCCTGTTTCTTGACGAGGCCCGATCCCGGCACGGCAATGGCCCACCGGACCCCGTCCGCTTTCCTGCGTCCGCGCAGGATTTCGGCTGCGGCGCGCAAATCCTCTATCCGGCTGTTCGTGCAACTGCCGATGAAGATATTCTCGACCGGAACTTCGGACAGTTTCTGGCCCGGCGTCAGGCCCATGTAATCGAGACTGCGCCGCGCCGCCGCCTGTTTGGACGGATCGGCGAAAGACGCGGGATCGGGCACCTTCGCGCCGATGGCGGCAGTATCTTCGGGGCTGGTACCCCAGGTGACCGTCGGTTCGACATCGGCGGCGTCGATCACCACGCTCGTATCGAACTCGGCACCGGGATCGGTGGCAAGGCTGCGCCACCATGCGACCGCCGTGTCCCAGTCCTCGCCCTGCGGCGCATAGGGGCGGTCCTTCAGGTAAGCGAAGACCGTGTCGTCGGGCGCGATGATGCCTGCCCGGGCACCTCCCTCGATGCTCATATTACAGACGGTCAGCCGGCTCTCGACCGACATCGCCTCGAAAACCTCGCCGCGATATTCGATGACATGGCCCGTACCGCCCGCCGTGCCGATCACTCCGATGATGTGGAGGATCAGGTCCTTCGCGGTGATACCGGGGCCAAGCGCGCCCTTTACCCGCACTTCCATCGTCTTCGATTGCGGGAGCAGCAGGGTCTGGGTCGCCAGTACGTGCTCGACCTCGCTCGTCCCGATGCCGAAGGCGAGCGCGCCGATCCCGCCATGGGCCGCCGTATGGGAATCGCCGCAGACGATGGTCGCGCCGGGCAGGGAAAAGCCCTGCTCCGGGCCGACGACATGGACGATGCCCTGCGCCTGCGCGGTCGCGGGAATGTAGGGAACGCCGAATTCGGCCGTATTGCGCTCCAGCGCATCGAGCTGCTGTGCGCTCAGCGGGTCGACGATGGGCAGCGGCTTTCCATCCGCGTCCACGCGCGCCGTGGTTGCGACATTGTGGTCGGGTACGGCCAGGGTCAGGTCGGGCCGGCGAACCTTGCGTCCGGCAAGCCGCAGCGCCTCGAACGCCTGCGGACTGGTCACTTCGTGGACGAGATGGCGGTCGATATAGACGAGCGCGGTTCCATCGCCGCGCCGTTCGACCACGTGGGCATCCCAGATTTTTTCGTAAAGCGTGCGGGGTTTGCTGACCATGATGGGACGCAGCATTGCGACCATTCCGCAACATCCGCAAGATTATCGCGCCCAAGCAAATACGGGTCATGGAATAGAAACGTTTCTTCGCCTAACTTACAGTCATGTCAGCAAAGCCCTTCGCCTTTCCGATCAAGATCCTGCCCGACGATATCGATTTCATGGGGCATGTGAACAACGCCCGCTATCTGGGCTGGGTGCAGGATGCGGTGCTGGCGCATTGGCGCAAGTTCGCGCCGGACGATGCGGTTGCCAGCCGCGCATGGGTCGCGCTGAAGCACGAGATTACCTATCGCAAGCCCGCCTTTCTGGAAGACGATGTGATCGCCCGCACCGTGCTGGAAAGCACGCGGGGGGCACGAGCATTCTACTCCACGGTAATCGAGCGCGGCGGCGAAGTCCTGGCCGAGGTGAAATCGAGCTGGTGCTGTATCGATGCGGAAAGCCTGAAGCCGGCGCGTATCGGGGAAGAAATCCGGTCCTATTTCAACCTGCGGGACCAGGCTGCCTCTTAATACGCCGTCGCTCGCCGGCTGGCACATGGCCCTGCAAGGCAGGCGGCTGGTCGAAGGGCGACCTTTTGCGCAGGCTTGCAGGATACTATATTCGCTGCCCATGAGCCATGCGTTCGCATCATCCACGACACATCGCGCATCGCAGGCGGCGATCGGCCTTGCGCTGGGGCTGGCCGTGGTGCTCGCCTGGCTGGGCCTGCATTTCTACGCAATGTTCGTATTCGACCTGACGCTGGCCACGCTTCCGCTCGGACTGCTGATGGCGGCGGCGTTCTGCTGGCTTTCGGTGGGCGTGTTCATCGTCAGCCACGATGCCATGCACGGCTCGCTGGCGCCCGGCTGGCCGCGGCTGAACAGCGCGATCGGGGCAATCTTGCTGTTCCTTTACGCAGGCTTTGGCTGGCGCCGGATGCGCGAGGCTCATTTCGCCCACCATCGCCATGTCGGAACGCGGGATGATCCGGATTTCGACGCCGACAATCCGGCCGATTTCCTGCGCTGGTACGGGACATTCCTGCGGCGATATTTCGGCTGGAAATCGGCAGTCTACGTATTCAGCATCGTCGCCGTCTACTGGCTGGTCCTCGGCGTTCCGGCCGGGAAGATCGTCCTTCTCTACGGTTTGCCCGCCATCCTCAGCTCGCTCCAGCTGTTCTATTTCGGAACCTTCCGCCCGCATCGCCATGCGGAGGACAGTTTTCCCGACCGGCACAACGCGCGCAGCGAGCGTTTCGGGACGGTATCCAGCCTGATGACCTGTTTCCATTTCGGCTATCACCACGAACACCATCTTGCGCCCAATGTCCCGTGGTGGGGGCTTCCGGCGTGGCGCAGGGCATCGGCACGGTCTAGGGTGGCGACATGAGCTGGTGGCAAATCGTACTTATCGTTCTTGCATCCGTCATCGGGATGGAGCTGTTCGCGTGGTGGGCGCACAAATACATTATGCATGGATGGGGCTGGGGATGGCACCGCGACCACCACGAACCCCATGATCGCAAGCTGGAGAAGAACGACCTGTTCGCTGTCGTGTTCGGAACGATCGTCTTCGGGATGTTCGCCGTCGGCTATCTCGTGTCCGACGCACTGTGGTGGGTGGCTTTCGGTATTACGCTTTACGGCGTCATCTATACGCTGGTTCACGACGGGCTGGTGCACCAGCGCTACTGGAAATGGTCGCCAAGGCGCGGCTACGCAAAGCGGCTGGTGCAGGCCCACAGGCTCCACCACGCAACCATCGGCAAGGAAGGCGGTGTCAGCTTCGGCTTCGTCTTCGCGCGCGATCCGGCGAGGTTGAAGGCGGATCTGAAACGGCAGAAGGATGCCGGGATCGCCCGCGTCCGGTCCGGCGCGGGGGGGGATGCCTCGTCCGGAATCGAAAGGGGCGCCGAGGTCTGAACCTCGACGCCCTTCGAAAACTTGGGTCAGGGACCCTGCCGTGCGCGATTACCGCAAGTAGTTGACGTACAGTCCGTGCAGCAGGCCGGGCACGAAAAAGATAATCGTCAGAATCAGGTTGATCCAGAAATCCCGGTCCAGCCCGTGCTTCATAGCAACGCCCAGCGGCGGAAGCAGGATGGTTGCGATTAGTGTAATGATGGCAATCATGTTTGAAAAATCCTGTAAAGCTATAGCTCTACAGCGGTCAGCGTGGTGAACGGTTCCCCCGCGGCCGAAACAGTCTCAGGAATTGGCGATGCGCGCGGCGTGTTCCTTTACCAGGGCAATCATGTTGGGAATGCCCTGTGTCCGGTTGGAACTGAGCTGGTTGCCGAGGTCGAAGGGTTCGAGCTTCGCGGTCACATCCATTTGCGCGACCGCGCCGGCGGGCTGGTCCTGCACGGCCGCGATCACCAAGGCGACGATGCCTTTCGTGATGGCGGCGTTGCTGTCGGCGAGGAAGTGCAGTTGCTCGCCGTTCTCGGTCGGATAGACCCAGACGCTGGCCGAGCAGCCGCGAACCAGCGTGGCATCGGTCTTCAGCGCGTCGGGCATCGGGTCGAGGTCGCGCCCCAGCTCGATCAGCAGGCGATAGCGCTCGTCGCCTCCCAGGAACTCGTATTCTTCGCGGATGTCGTCGAGTGTTCGCATGGCGCGCCATGTAGCGAGCGCGGCGTGAAATTCCAGATCTAGAGGTCGACCCCGCTGGCGATGGCTTCCAGTTTGCGGATGCGTTCCTTCAGGTCCGCAATCTCGATCCGCGCTGCGCCTTCCGGCGAACCGCCCTCCGACTGCGAGACGGCCGCGCGCTGGGGGAGGCGGCTTTCCAGCTCCGTGCGCTTCAGCTGGAGCCAGCCTTGCCATGCCCTGAGCAAGGCGGCGAGGGTGACCAGCAGCCCGGCAAGGGCGGTGATGGCGATGACGGCAGTCGGTTCCATGTCGATACTCCTACCCTTGCTTCCTGTCCTCTGGCGCCGGTCCGGTGCGAGGACCTCAGTCGCGCAGCTTCTCGATTTCCTCGGCGGTGCGGCGCGATGGGTCCGTGGCGATGCGTTCCAGCACCTTCACCCGCTCGCGAAGATCCGCCAGTTCGGACCGCGCGGCGTCGCGTTCGCTTTCCAGCTCGCGTTCGCGTTTGCCGCCATCCGTCCTGGCCGCGTCTTTCCGGTTCTCGGCCCGCTGCATGAACAGTGCGGTCGCGCAGACGATCAGGGCGATAAGGATGATGGCCGACCAGAAACTCACGATACATTCTCCCGCTCTGTACGGTCGTCGATAGCCTGCAGGTTGCGCAGTTCGTCGATCTGGCTGGCGAGGGCATCATTGGAATCGGTTGCGATACGTTCGAGGACGCGCACGCGTTCTTCCAGCTTGCGATAGCTCGCACCGCCGTGCCCGTTTTTGGCTTCTGCCTTGCGAGCTTCCAGCTCCAGTTTTCGCTCCTCATGCTCGGCAGCCCGTTTCTGAAAAACGTAGGCCATCGGCATCACGAACATGAGAACCAGCAGGACGAAGGCGAAAATCATGGCGAGATCGGAATCCATCAGTTAATCTCCCGCTCGTCGCTGCGAAGGTTCTCGATCTGCTGTGTCAGCTGGTAGCCTTCGTCGGTGACGATGCGTTCGACATTGGCGAGGCGATCCTTCATCGAGCCAAGCTCTGCGCGAAGTTCGGCGTTTTCCTGCGTCAGCAACCGCACGCGCTCGGCCGTCTGCCCGTCATTGGTCGGCTTTAGAGATTGCCCCCACATGCCTTCGAGGGGATAGCCGTTCTGGATACGCAGCTTGGTCGTGTGGACCCAGCCCCACACCCCGGCCGCACCGATGGCAAGCGCACCGCCGATGATCCACGGCAAATGGGGGGCAACCGTACTTGCTGCCTGTGCAACTTCGGGTGTCATGCCTGTTCCTTCCTGTTGAGATCGATCGGAACACCGCTGCCAATTCGGGGAGAAGGCCGATCACGTAGCGCCTCGATCTCATCCGACAGGGTGTAGCCTTTGTCGGTGACGATGCGCTCCAGATTGACCATCCGGTCCTGCATCGCGTCCAGCTTCTCGTGCAAGGCAGCATTTTCCGCTTTCAGGCGCTGCGTTTCGCCGCTGTCCTTCGGCGCGGTCTTGCCGCCCCATTCGTCTTCCAGTTCGTAGCCGTGCTTCGCGCGGATCCAGTTGTTGACGACCCAGCCGATGGTGCTGAGGGCGATGATCGCGATCACGAATTCCGGGCTTCCCCAGTCCATCACGCTTTCTCCCTGTTATGCATGTCGAGCGGAACGCCGCTGTCCTGTTCCTCGACCCGCCGCGTATCGCGCAGGGCCTCGATCTGGGTGGCGACGTCGTAGCCGCGGTCGGTCACAATGCGTTCGAGCACCTGGACCCGGTCTTCCAGATCCTTGATGTGGCCGACATATTGGGCGGCCTTCTCGGCGCTTTCACCGGCAGTCGCCTGAATTTGCTTTTCAGCAAGTTTCCGCTGGCTCACGGTCCACACAATGAATGCGACCATGATGAACGGGGCCAGCGGGATGAGAATTCCAAGGTCCATGACGGTGTTTCCCTCTTTTGAATTGGCGTAGCGCGGCCGTTAGTCGGTGAGGCGCAGACGCTCGATTTCCGAGTTCAGGCGCGGATTGCTGCTGACGTAATAGGTTTCCACCTGGGCCAGACGGCGATCGATATCGCGGAACTTGCCGCGTACTTCGCGCACGGTCCGCTTCGGATTCTGGCGGACGCGCTGCCAGTACTTCTGTTCGTCATTGTCGGTGTAGAGGTGGGCCGGCTTCTTGTTCAGCAGCAGGCCGGCGAGCAGGTAGAGCGGGATGATGACCGGGCTCAGGATGCCGGTGAACAGCGCGGCGAGGAAGCCGAGACGGATCCAGAAGGCATTGACCCCGGTATAGTCCGCAATGCCAGAGCATACGCCCATCAGCTTCGCATTCTGCTTGTCGCGGTACAGCGTGGTGCGGGGGGTATTCATCGGGCGGATCCCTTCTTTTCGGCGAGCAGTTCTTCCAGCTCGTTCAGCTTGGCGTTGTCTTCTTCGGAATTCTGCACGAGGCGGGCGGGCTTGAAGTCGGCGTGGTCGTGCTCGACCAGGCGTTCCACCGTGTCCATCCGCGCGTCGAGACGCTTGGCGAGATTGTACATCTCTTCCAGCAGGGCCTCGTCATCGTTGGTGATGGTGGCAGCGGTTTTCCACTTGGTGATGTAGTGGAGGATGACCCAGGGCGCGCCGATGAAGATCGCTATCGGTACAATGATATCTTCCATGGCTCAGGCATCCTTCCCGTCTTCGTTGCTGCTTTCCGCACCCGGTTTGCCGAGCGCTTTCTTCATGGCTTCCAGCTCCTCGTCGACCTTGTCGCTGCCGGCCAGGGCGGCGATCTCGTCGGACAGGCTGGGCGCATCCTTGCTCTCGATGCCGAGCGCGTCGGCACGGCCTTCGGCATAGTCGACCCGGCGTTCCAGCTGGTCGAACCGGCTGAGAGCATCGTCGACCCGCTCGTTCGTCATCAGGCTGCGCAGCTTCACGCGGTTCTCCGCGCTTTCCAGCCGTGCGGCGATGGCCGTCTGGCGGCTGCGGGCCTCGCGCAGGCGGTTCTGCAGCTTCTGGATGTCCTGTTCGTAAGCGCGCAGGGCATCGTCCAGTACGGCGATTTCCTGCTTCAGCTGGTCCGACATGTCGGATGCCTTCTTCTTCTCGACCAGCGCCGCGCGGGCCAGGTCTTCGCGGTCCTTGCTCAGCGCAAGCTGCGCCTTCTCCGCCCAGTCGGCCTGCAGCTTGTCCAGCTTGACCGCGTGGCGGTGCATTTCCTTCTGGTCGGCAATCGTGCGCGCGGCGCTTGCCCGGACCTCGACCAGCGTTTCCTCCATTTCGAGGATGATCATACGGATCATCTTCTGGGGGTCGTCTGCCTGGTCCAGCATGTCGTTGAAATTAGCCGCGATGATATCGCGTGTGCGGGAGAAAATTCCCATGAACGGTACTCCGAGGTTGAAGGGGTCGTCTTTCTTGGCCGCGCCGGGGCGGGCCTGTGTCGGGGTGGGGCTGCGGCGAACGCGCTCCACTTCCTCGTCCAGGCGCGAAAGACGGGATTTGCGGGCCGAAGCGCCAGTGGCGTCGGGGGAAGACGAACGCTCCGGCCCTAACTTGGAATGACGGGGATCGTGGCTGCTCATGCCAGCTCCACCTGCTCCGCCGTAATGGTCGTCGCGTAAGCGGGCTGGACCTCCAGCTGCGTGCCGAGCGCCACGAAAGCGGTCATCGTCACGATGCTGACCATAGCGGCCCGACCGAGGCGGGTGCGGAAGAATTCGCGGCTGTACATGATGGGTCTCCCGTAAGGATGTGTTCGAGTATGTTCACCTATCAGCAAGGGGCGTGCCAAACCGCGAAGTCCGCAGAAATGCGCCGTTTCGACAAACAGCCCATCGGCTCCGATAGGTGTATATTGCCAAGGGTTGGGAAATTTCACTATAAGGTTGGCCATGGAGCGGGAAAACCAGTTTATCGGCCAATCCGGGGCGTTTCTCGACGCGGTCGAACGTGCCAGCCGCGCCGCGCCCATGCGCCGTCCGGTCCTGGTCATCGGAGAGCGCGGGACCGGCAAGGAACTGATTGCCGAACGTCTCCATCGCCTGTCCGACAGGTGGGACGAAAATCTCGTCACCATGAACTGCGCCGCTCTGCCGGAGACACTCATCGAGGCTGAATTGTTCGGTCACGAAGCGGGTGCCTTTACCGGCGCGACCAGAGCGCGAGAGGGCCGGTTCGAGGAAGCCGACAAGGGCACGCTGTTCCTCGACGAGCTGGGCACGCTGAGCATGGCGGCGCAGGAACGCCTGCTGCGCGCCGTCGAATATGGCGAGGTCACCCGTATCGGCGCGTCGCGTCCGGTCCGGGTGGATGTGCGCATCGTTGCCGCCACGAACGAGGACCTGCCGCGCCTTGCTGCCGAGGGCACGTTCCGGGCAGACCTTCTCGACCGGCTAAGCTTCGAGGTCATCACCCTGCCGCCCCTGCGGGTGCGGGACGGCGACATCGGCGTGCTGGCCGAATATTTCGCCCGCCGCATGGCCGCCGAACTCGGCTGGGACGGCTGGCCGGGTTTTGCATCCCACGTGCAGCGGGAACTGGAAGAGCATCCCTGGCCCGGCAATGTCCGCGAACTGCGCAATGTCGTGGAACGATCGGTCTATCGCTGGGACAATCCGGACGAGCCCATTGCCCATGTCCAGTTCGATCCCTTCGAAAGCCCTTGGAAACCGTTGGAAAGCGAGGTTCGCAAGCGGCAGCCCGCGCGCGCGTCCACCGATTTCACCGAAGTCGGGCAGCCGGAAAACCGGTCGGCCATCGATTTCGAGACTATCGACGACCTGCGCGGTGCGGTCGATGCCCATGAACGCTCGATCGTCGAACACGCGCTGGGCAAGCATCGCTGGAACCAGCGCCAGACAGCGAAGGCGCTGGGGCTGAGTTACGACCAGTTGCGTCACTGCATCAAGAAGCACGGCCTGATGGAAGAGGCCGGCTGAAGCCGCCACGCCGCGGATTTTTGCCTGCCGCGGAATGGCGATGTAAGACCGCGCCATGTGCAACCTTTACAACGTGCGCGCCTCGCAAACCGAACTGGCCGACTTCTTCGACGCCGTGGCGCAGGATTTCGGCAGCAATGCGCCGGACGAGATTTATCCGGGCTATCCCGCCCCGGTCGTGGCAGGGGCATGCCTGAAGCCCATGGTCTGGGGTTTCCCCTTCGAGCGCACAGGCGCAAAAGGGCAGAAGCTGAAGCCAAAGCCGGTGAACAATGCCCGCACCGACAAGCTCAAGAGCTTCTTCTGGCGCGACAGTTTCGAAAATCGCCGCTGCCTGATCCCTGTCACGCGCTTTGCCGAGGCGGAGGGCGCAAAGGGCAGCATGACCCGCACCTGGTTCAGCGTGCCCGGTTCGCCGGTCTTCGCGGCCGCCGGCATCTGGCGCGATACCGACGAATGGAGCGAAGCGTTCTCGATGGTGATGACCGATGCCAACAGGCAGGTCGCGCCTGTCCACGACCGGATGCCGGTCATCCTTTCGCCCGAAGTCTGGCCTGCATGGCTCGAAGGCACGCCGCATGAAGCCTTCGACCTGTGCCGACCTTTCGACGGAGAACTATCGGTCGACCGGACGGAAGATCCCTGGGTGCGCAGGCGATCTTAATCCTTGCAATATGCCGGGCGGCGACCTATCTCGCATCCATCCCGACATCGTTGCTGCAATGTGGGGCTGGCGCCGGAAGGGGCCGGCGCGAAACCGCATTGCCGTTGCCGCGGTGGAAACAAACTGGAGACCGAATGGCCGATCTGGCACGCCTTGAAGACGTAATCGAACCCGAAGCGAAGGCGCTGGGCTTCGAACTCGTCCGCGTGAAGATGATGCCGTCGGAAGCTGGGGACGGCGGGCAGGCGCTGCAGATCATGGCGGAAGACCCGGCGACGGGCCAGCTGGTGATCGAGCAATGCGCGGCGCTCTCGCGCCGTATCTCCGACCGGCTCGACGCGCTGGAGGAGGAGGGCACGGTTCTCGTCCCCGGTGCCTATCACCTGGAAGTCAGCAGCCCCGGCATCGACCGCCCGCTGACCCGCGCGAAGGATTTCAGCGATTGGGTGGGGCACGAGGCGAAGATCTCGCTGGCGGAGAAGGTCCACGGCCATCGCACGCTGAAGGGCACGCTGGTCGGCATCGACGAGAGCGGGCTCGTCACGATAGACGATAACCGCGCGGGCGAGGTTTCCTTCCCCCGCGATCTGATCCATGCGGCGAAGCTGGTCCTGACGGACGCGCTGATCGCCGCCACGCAACCGCTCGACACCGCAGGTGCCGAGGACATTATCGAAGACCCGGAAACGGACGAAGAAGAGAAGGCTGACGACTGATGGCCAGTGCAATTTCCGCCAACAAGGCAGAACTGCTCGCAATTGCGAACGCGGTCGCCTCCGAAAAGATGATCGACAAGGAAATCGTCATCGAGGCGATGGAAGAGGCGATCCAGAAGAGCGCGCGCAACCGCTATGGTGCGGAAAACGACATCCGTGCGAAGCTCGACCCGCAGACCGGCGACCTGCGCCTGTGGCGCGTCGTCGAAGTGGTCGAGGAGGTCGAGGACTATTTCAAGCAGGTCGACCTGAAGGCCGCGCAGAAGCTGCAGGACGATGCCGGCATCGGTGACTTCATCGTCGACCCGCTGCCGCCGGTCGATCTCGGCCGTATCGACGCGCAGAGCGCCAAGCAGGTGATTTTCCAGAAAGTCCGCGATGCGGAGCGCGAGCGCCAGTACGACGAATTCAAGGACCGCGCGAACGAGGTCATCACCGGCGTCATCAAGTCGGTCGAATTCGGCCACGTGATCGTCAACCTCGGCCGCGCAGAGGGTGTCATTCGCCGCGACCAGCAGATCCCGCGCGAAGCTGTCCGCGTGGGCGAGCGTATCCGCGCCCTGATCACCAAGGTGGAGCGCAACAATCGTGGTCCGCAGATCTTCCTCAGCCGCGCCGCGCCCGATTTCATGCGCAAGCTGTTCGCGCAGGAAGTGCCCGAAATCTACGACGGTATCATCGAGATCAAGGCCGCCGCCCGCGATCCGGGTAGCCGCGCGAAGATCGGCGTCATCAGCCACGACAGCAGTATCGACCCCGTCGGTGCCTGTGTCGGCATGAAGGGCAGCCGCGTGCAGGCCGTCGTGCAGGAACTGCAGGGCGAGAAGATCGACATCATCCCGTGGAGCGAGGATATCGCGACCTTCGTGGTGAACGCGCTCCAGCCTGCAACCGTCAGCCGCGTCGTGCTGGACGAGGACGAGCCGCGTATCGAAGTCGTCGTACCCGACGACCAGCTCAGCCTGGCCATCGGTCGCCGCGGCCAGAACGTGCGTCTCGCCAGCCAGCTGACCGGTCACCAGATCGACATCATGACCGAGGAAGAGGCGAGCGAGAAGCGGTCGAAGGAATTCGCCGAACGCTCCAAGATGTTCGAGGAAGAGCTCGACGTCGACGAAACCCTCTCGCAGCTGCTGGTCGCGGAAGGCTTCGCGGAACTGGAAGAGGTCGCCTATGTCGAACTGGCCGAACTCGCCAGCATCGAGGGCTTCGACGAGGAACTGGCCGAGGAACTGCAGAGCCGCGCGACAGAGGCGCTGGAGCGGCACGAAGCAACCGCGCGCGAGGAACGCCGCGAACTGGGTGTCGAGGACGATCTTGCAGAACTGCCGCACCTGACCGAACAGATGCTGGTCGTGCTGGGCAAGGCCGAGATCAGGACGCTGGACGATCTGGCCGATCTCGCGACCGACGAACTGATCGCCAAAAAGCGCGAGGCACCGCGTCGCCGCCCGTCACCGACCGACCCGAAGGCCGGTCCGCCGATGAAGAGCGATCGTCCGTCGCGGCCCGAGGACAAGGGCGGCGTGCTGGGTGCGTTCGGCCTGAGCGAAGAGCAGGGCAACGAGATCATCATGGCGGCCCGCGCGCACTGGTTCGAAGACGAAGAGGAAGCGCCCGCCGCGGCGGATGCGACCGAGCAGCAGGAGGCCGCCGATGCGGACTCCACCCAATGAGCGCCTGACGTCCGACATCGATGACGCGCAAGCCGGGGCAGGGAAGCCTGCTCCGGAGCGCAAGTGCATCCTGTCAGGGGAGCATGGCGCGCGCGATACCCTCGTGCGCCTTGCCATCTCCCCGGACGGGGACGTGCTGCCCGACGTTCAGGCGAAAGCGCCCGGACGCGGCGCATGGCTCGGCGCGGACCGTGCTGCGCTGGAAGAGGCGATGGCCAGCGGCCGGTTGCGGGGCGCTCTCGCCCGGGCCTTCAAGGGCGCACCTCTGTCGGTCCCCGACGACCTGCCGCAGAGGATCGAGGATTCGCTGACGCGCGCTTTTCTCGACCGTCTGGGTCTCGAAATGCGCGGCGGGAACATTATCTTGGGATCCGAACGCATTGCAGAGACCGCGCGCGGCGGGGGCATCGGCCTGCTGCTGCACGCGTCGGATGCAAGCGAGGGCGGGGCCTCCAGGCTCGACCAGGCATGGCGTGTCGGCTCGGACGCTGAAGGGTCCGGACAGCGCGGTACGCGCTTGCCACTGGACCGTGACGCTTTGTCTGTGGCATTGGGCGGCGCGAACGTCGTCCATCTGGGCGTCAGCAGCCGCGGCTCGCGAGGAACTGCACGCTCCGGCAAGAGCGCGGCAGACCGGGTGGGCACTGCCCTGCAGCGCCTGTTGCAATTCACCGGCGCGCCACTTGGACCTTCCGGGGGTGCGCTGACCCAAAGCACGCAGGACAGCGGCTGACGGGCATTTGGCCCGCCAGACGACGACGATACAAGTTTGTAAGGAAGATACGCTTTTTATGGCCGATAACGAAGACAAGCCCAAGACCCGCAAGCCGCTCGGACTGAAGCGGCCGGTCGATGCGGGCGAGGTCAAGCAGACCTTCAGCCACGGCCGAACCAACAAGGTCGCCGTCGAGGTGAAGCGTCGCCGGAAGCTGGTGAAGCCCGGTGAGAAGGGGGCCGAGGAGCCTGTACCGGCACCCGCCGCTGCACCGGAATCCGAAGCGGCACCCGCGCCGGCTCCCGCACCAGCCCCTGCGCCGGCGCCCGCCCCTGCGCCCGCTCCCGCCAGCAAGGCACCTGCCGGCGAAACGCCGCAGGAACGCGTGGCGCGCCTGCAGCGCGAGGCCGAAGAAGATCGCCTGAGGCTGGCTGAGGACGCGCGCAAGCGCGAGGAAAAGCAGTCCCGCCAGGCAGCCGAGGACGAAAAGAAGCGCGCCGAGGAAAACCGCAAGGCGGAAGAGGCTGCTGCAAAGCAGGCCGAACTCGATGCCAAGGATGCGGCCAAGGCGGAAGAGGCTGCTACCGAAGAACCCGCTGCCGAAGCCGCGCAGGCCGACGATACAGCGGCAAAACCGGCCGCCAAGGTCGTGCCGGGCGCACGCAAGTTCACGCCGGTCGCACGGCCCGAGCCCAAGCGCCCGCCGAAGAAGGAAGAGAAGAAGGCCCGCACGCCCGAGCGTCCGGACAAGCGCCGTTCCGGCAAGCTGACCGTGACCAAGGCGCTGAACGAGGACGAAGGCCGCCGTGCCCGCAGCCTCGCCGCGCTGAAGCGTGCCCGCGAGCGCGAGAAGCGTGCACAGGGCGGCGGCAGCACGAAGCCGCGCGAGAAGCAGGTTCGCGACGTCATCGTTCCCGAGGCCATCACGGTCGGCGAACTGGCGAAGCGGATGGGCGAGAAGGGTGCAGAGCTGGTGAAGGCCCTGTTCCAGATGGACATGATGGTCACTGTCAACCAGACCATCGACGCCGATACCGCCGAACTGCTGGTCGAGGAATTCGGCCACAACGTCCAGCGCGTCTCCGAAGACGACGTCGACATCAAGGTCGAAGAGGACAAGGATCCCGAGGATACGCTGAAACCGCGTCCGCCGGTTGTCACGATCATGGGCCATGTCGATCACGGCAAGACCAGCCTGCTGGACGCCCTGCGCGGCACCAATGTGACGAAGGGCGAGGCCGGCGGCATCACCCAGCACATCGGCAGCTACCAGATCACGACCAAGAACAAGGACAAGATCACCTTCCTCGATACGCCCGGCCACGCCGCGTTCACGGAAATGCGCCAGCGCGGCGCCAACGTGACCGATATCGTGGTTCTCGTGGTTGCCGCCGATGACGGCATCATGCCGCAGACGATTGAGGCGGTCAAACACACCAAGGCATCGGGCGTCCCGATGATCGTGGCGATCAACAAGATCGACAAGCCGGAGGCGAACGCGCAGAAAATCCGCGAACGCCTGCTGGAACACGAGGTGATCGTGGAAGCGATGTCGGGCGATGTGCAGGACGTGGAAGTTTCCGCGACAAAGGGCACGGGCCTCGACAAGCTGCTCGAAGCGATTGCGCTGCAGGCCGAACTGCTCGAGCTGAAGGCGAACCCGGACCGCGCAGCCGACGCGACCGTGATCGAGGCACAGCTCGACAAGGGCCGTGGCCCTGTCGCGACCGTCCTCGTCACGCGCGGCACGCTGAAGCGTGGCGACGTGTTCGTGGTCGGCACCGAAAGCGGCAAGGTCCGCGCCGTGGTCAACGACCAGGGCAAGCAGATCAAGGCCGCCGAACCGTCCATGCCGGTCGAGGTCCTGGGCCTTGGCGGTGTGCCGATGGCAGGCGACCAGCTGACCGTGGTGGAAAGCGAATCCCGCGCCCGCGAAGTTGCCGAATATCGCCGCGAGAAGGCCACGGAGAAGCGCACCGCGCTTGCCCCGACCAGCTTCGATACGATGTTCAACAACCTGCAGGCCGACGTGGTTGAGTTCCCGCTGCTGGTGAAGGCCGACGTTCAGGGCAGCGTGGAGGCGATCAACACCGCGCTCCACAACCTGTCCAACGACCTCATCAAGGTCCGCATCCTGCATGCAGGTGTCGGCGCCATTACCGAAAGCGATGTCACCCTGGCGGCGGCATCGGGTGCGCCGATCATCGGTTTCAACGTGCGGCCCAACGCGAAGGCCCGCGACCTGGTGAAGCGCGACGGCGTGGAGATGAAGTATTACGACGTCATCTATCACCTGACCGAAGAAATCGCGAAGGAGATGGCGGGCGAGCTCGGTCCCGAGAAGATCGAGCACGTCGTCGGCCGCGCAGAGGTCAAGGAAGTCTTCAAGTCCGGCAAGAAGGACAAGGCAGCCGGTCTGCTGGTCACCGAAGGCGTCATCCGCAAGGGGCTGCACGCACGCCTCACGCGGGACGATGTCATCGTGTCCGCCACGACCATCGCCTCGCTCCGCCGGTTCAAGGACGACGTGGACGAAGTCCGCACCGGCCTGGAATGCGGCGTGGTGCTGGAAGACACGAACGACGTCCAGCCGGGCGACAGCCTCGAGGTCTTCGAGATCGAGGAGCGTGAACGCACGCTTTGAACCCTGCAGGAATGAACGAGAGCAGCGTGGGCAGCGACGACATATTCGGCGACGGGCCACCTTCGCCCCATTCGTCGCTGCTCGCCTCGGAATTCGTCGGTTGGGACGAGGCCGCGCAGACCGCCACCATGCGCTTCACCGTGCAGGAGCAGATGTGCACCTGGCGCGGCGGCGTGCAGGGCGGGCTGGTCGCAGGGTATCTCGATGATGTCATGGGTTATGCCTATGTCGCCGCGAGCGGAGGCCGCGAAGCGCCGCTCAATCTCGACCTGTCGTTGTCCCTTATCCGGCTGATACCGCAGGGTGCGGTCATCACGGGCAAGGGCAGGGTGGTGAAAGCGGGCCGGCGCGTCCTGTTCCTGGAAGGCGAATTGCTGGACGAGGAAGGGCGCATCCTTGCGCGCGCCACATCGACCGCCATTCCGACACCCAAACCGCCGCCCGGCCATGCGCCGCTGGAGAACCCCTGATGGCCCGCCGCGAACAACTCACCGCCGAACAGCATTCCGTCCGCGTCCTGAAGGTGGGCGAGCGCGTGCGGCACATCCTGTCGGAGTTGCTCGCCCGGCAGGAGGTGCATGACGAAACGGTGAGCGCGGCGAACATCGCGGTGACCGAAGTGCGGATGACACCGGACCTTCGCAATGCGACGGCCTATGTCAAACCGCTGCTGGGCAAGGGCGAGGACGAGATCGTTGCCGCCCTGCGCCGCAACACGGCCTACCTCCAGCGCGAGGTGGCAAAGCGGTTGGGCTTGAAATTCGCGCCCAAGCTCAAATTCCGCGCCGACGAAAGCTTCGAGGAAGCGGACCGGATCGAGAAGCTGCTGAACGACCCGAAGGTCGCGCGTGATCTGGACGGGGACGACGACGCCGCGGATTAAGAGGGCGCATGCGCCCCGATCATTCCGATGCGGCAGGCCCGGTCGGGTCGATGGCGGTCGGCACATCCATGAATACCCCTGCGCCCGGACCAAGCGGCAGGTCCAGCACGACCCAGCCGATCGTCATGGCAAGGCCCGCCACCAGCAGGCCGACCGAGTAGGGCAGCATCGTCGCCGCAAGCGAGCCGAGCCCGAAATCCTTTTGCCAGCGCTGGCAGAAAATCAGGATCAGCGGGAAATAGACCATCAGCGGTGTGATAATGTTGGTCGCGCCATCGCCCACGCGGTATGCGGCGGTCGCCATTTCCGGCGTGATGCCGAGCAGCATCAGCATCGGCACCAGCACAGGCGACAGCAGCGCCCACTTGGCCGAGGCAGAGCCGACGAAAATGTTGAGCAGTGCGGATGTCAGGATGATGGCGGCCAGCAGCGCCCAGGCGGGCAGGCCGCTATTGCCGAGGAAATCGGCCCCGCCGACCGCCAGGATCAGGCCGAGATTGGACCATGCGAACATCGCCACGAAATGCGCCGCGGCAAAGGCGAGGACGAGATAGTAGGCGAGGTCTTCCATCGCCCCTGCCATCATCTTCACCAGATCCTTGTGATCGCCGATCGTGCCGGCAGCCTTGCCGTAGGCCCAGCCGGCCAGCAGGAAGAGAAGGAAGAAACCGCCGACCAGGCTCTGGTAGAACGGCGTCAGCTGCGCCTCTGCACTGGCCGTCTCGTCGATCAGCGGCGTGCCGGGGCCGAAGGTGAAGAACAGCCACAGGCCGATAACGAACAGCACGGCCAGACCGGCGCGGCGCAGGCCCTTGCTTTCGCCTTCGGTCAGGGCTCGGTCGCCGTCGGCCACTTCGCCCTGCGCCTCGCCGGCGATTTCCCGCTCTGCCATGGCGGGATTATAGGCGCCGAGCCGCGGTTCGATGATCTTGTCGGTGACGTACCAGATGACCGGCAGGAAAACGAAGGTCATCGCGGCAATGAAGAACCAGTTGCCCGCGATATTGGCGGTAAAATCGCCGAACACCGTCTCGACCGCTGCCTCGGTGATGCCGAACAGCAGGGCATCCAGCTGTCCGGGCACGAGATTGGCGGAGAACCCGCCCGATACGCCTGCAAACGCGGCCGCGATGCCGGCCACCGGATGGCGTCCCGCGGCATGGAATATGATGCCTGCAAGGGGGATCAGGACGACATAGGCTGCATCCGCCGCCAGGTTCCCAAGCATCCCGATCAGCACCACGATCGGCGTCAGGATGGCAACCGGCGCATTGCGTACGCCTGCGCGCATGGCAGTCCCGAACAGGCCCGCCCGCTCTGCCACGCCTGCGCCCAGCATGACGACCAGGACGTAGCCCAGCGGATGGAAGTGGGTGAAGGTCTTGGGCATCTCGACCCAGAGCCTGGCGATGTTCTCCGCACTCAGCAGGCTTTGCGCGGTGATGATGGTGGCGGCCCCGGTATCGGGATCGATGTCGGTCGGGTGCGCGGCGGAGACACCGGCAAGGCTCGCAATGACGGAAATGCCGACAAGCAGGGCAATCAGCCAGAAGAACAGGAAGACCGGATCGGGCAGCTTGTTACCGCTTCTCTCGATCCAGCCGAGAATGCCAGTCTGCTGCGTGGTCGCGGTTGATGTCGTCATGGTGCCCCCGGAATTGGCCTTGCGCTGCATGCC
>NZ_BTGS01000022.1:0-17826 GCF_042851395.1 Altererythrobacter sp. MTPC7
GAGGTCATACGCTGCTGGCCATCAAGCAGGTAAGCTTTGATTTCTTTTGACGGTGATGGAGCGCCCTCAACGGGGCGAACCGCAAACGAAACTTCGCCTGTTGCATCCCAGGTCATGAGTGCACCGACGGGGAAGCCCTCCGAAATCGAAGCTAAGAGGTCTGTGATTCGATCCTGATTCCAAACCCATCCGCGCTGGAAGTCGGGTAGCTGAAGCTTCCCCTCATGGCACTCGCGCATGAGGTCGCTGAGCTTGTAGGGATTTGTCTGAAATGACGTCGTCAAGATTGCCCCCTGCCATCTGAATGGCGGTTAATTGACTTTACAGAGAAGTATTTAGCAAGAATGTAATGAACGAAATCTGCCTTCGATCACGCCATTTGGTGTACAGAATCGTCAGTCTTGCGCCGTCGATTTGCACCTTCATCCCTCCGAAATCTTCAATGCAGCAATGTTGGCGCGGGCCTGCAGCGCTTCGCCAATTGGAGTGAGCACTTCGTCTGACGGCTTGCCTGGCACCTCAACTTCCCTCTCAATCGTTTCCCTAATTGCTTCGGCAAGGTCAGCCACTCTGCGGCGAATGAAAGGCGCACCCAGCCCCGCCTCTTCTGCGAAGCGCGCCACATTCTCGCCGCCGAACTCCTCCAAGGTTGCCGCGCGGCCAAATCGCATTGCGAGCTTTGGGGAGAGTTCCTTCCACAAGTGCGTAGCGACCAGATCGTAAAGCGGTGCAAGGACCACCTCACCGTTCTCAAGTCTTAGCAGGCTGTAATTTTTGGCGTGTGCATCGGCATTGCCGATGATGAGATTGAAGATCGCAGCGTCAGCTAGCTTCAGCACTTCACGCGCGGGGCGAGTAGCCGCGCTACGAAGAAGCGCGAAGCTATCACGGAAAGTCGGGCCACCCTCTGCAGCGTATTTTCGGTTCGAGGGTACCCCGAGTGCCTGGGCGAAGTCTTCCTGGTGCAGTCTGCGTGCTTTTCCTTCAGCGGAAATCCGATCGTAGCGTTCGACCAGCAGAAACGGCTTCCCCGCAGCAGCGCGCCACTCTGCATGAGCCGCATCGATACCCACGGCGCGTGCCAAAGCGAGGCAGAAGGCCTCGTTCGCAGCCAGGTCGGGAAAGCGGTCTGGTTCTGGCTTTATCAGATGTGTGGAGGGCTCGCCCGGACGTGGGATCGCGATGCCTCCTTCTGCGGTGAGCACCACAGGCAATTTGCTCTGAGCCCCTGCAAGGCTAAGCCTCGCCCCGCCCTCGCCTGCTAGCATGGGCACAGAAGGCAACCGGTCGAGCAGTTCCGCTAGTGCGCCCTCCTGGAGTGGTTCTGGAGCGGTTTTGGAGTAGTCTTGGAGCGGTTCTTCTCCTTGAGGCAAGAATGCGAGCGCACCGGCAACATCTCCACCCAAGGCTTCTAGCAGACGAAATGGATTGTCGGGAGACACTCCCAGTGCCCGGGCGATAGCCGTGCGCTGGCCTTCTTCGGGCAGCAGACCTCCAAAGACAGCTTTGCAGGCATGATCGTCAAATGGCCCTTCTTGCTTTGGCATTGCGCGGGAAAGTGCCGGGGCCTTTTCGTCAGACAGCCAGTCCGGCGAATAAGCGAAATGCATTGCGCCACCCTTGTCGATGGAGAGCTCGCCCGCCTGACGCTCACCCCACCAGACAACCAACGTGTCCAAGATCGGCAGCGTCACTCTGCTTTGTCCTTCTTGGGCTCATCCACTCGACCGGCGATCACGATTCCATCGGGCCGCTTGATCTGAAGTTCGCATCCAAGGGCGGCGAGTACATCGAGCACCTTGCCCATCCGGACAGTGGGTTTTCCTCGCTCCAGCTCGACAAGGAAGCGCAAGCCCACTCCGCTTGCTGCAGCCAGTTCGTCTTGGCGCAGTCCAAGCTCCTTGCGTTCATCGCGAATGATCTGGCCGATAGTGGCAACATCGAGCATGAGTATCACCTTTCCCGAACGGGAAATCTATGCCAATTGCCGATCAATTGCAAGCGAATTTACCCGAACGGGACATTTTCAACTTATCGCCCGATCGCGCGATTGCAATTTTCCCGAACGGGAAACCGACACATTCCGTCGATACCCACTGTGTGAGCCTCAAATCGTTCAATCTCAGGCCAGCAAATCACTGTCCGGCAGAGCAGGCGACCAATTGTGGTGGTGATCCCTCAAAGCGCTTTGCACTTCCGTAAAACCACAAGTGGTTGCAACAGCCCACTTGCCACCATTGCCTTAACCTACGCAAACTTGGCCTTGATGACCTTGCCTCCCGCCCTGAGCTCATCGAGGTGGTCACTCCACCATTGGGCCATTCGCACTCGTTCGTCCCAGTGTTTGCCGCGATGGTAGATGCCGCGCACCGCATTGCTATCGCCATGCGCAAGGGCACGCTCAATCGCATCCGGATTCTACAGACCAGATTCATTCAGGAGCGTTGATGCTGTCGCCCGCAGACCATGAGCGGTGACCTCCTCTTTCGAAAAGCCCATGCGTCGGAACGCAGCATTCAGCGTGTTCTCGCTCATGGGGCGCTTGGATCTTCTTGCAGACGGGAACACATATCCCTCGTAGCCAAGCAGTTCGGCAAGGTCGGTGAGATGGCCGACAACCTGCTTCGAGAGCGGGACAGCGTGTGGGCGGCGCGCCTTCATCTTCCCGGCGGGAATCTTCCAGACACCGTCGATCAGATCGAACTCATGCCACTCGGCGTGCCGGAGCTCGCCGGGGCGCACGAACACATGCGGAGCGATCTGCAAGGCGAACTTGGTGACAATGTAGCCGGTGTAGTCGTCGATGGCGCGCAGCAGCCCTTCCAGCTCGCTCGGCTCGAGGATTGCAGCATAGTGCGTGGCTCGCGGCGTTACGAGAGCTCCCTTCAGCATGCTGGTCGGATCGGCTTTGCAGCGGGTGGTGGCGACACCGTAGCGAAAGACCCGACCTGCGAAGGATCGGCACTTCTTGGCAGTCTCGTGCTTGCCGATGGCTTCCAGCCGCTTGAGCGGAGCGAGCACCTCGAATGGTTCGATATCGTTGATGGTACGGTTGCCGATGGCTGGCGCCAGCTGATCAAGAAAGTAGTTGGCCTTGATGATCGTGGCTTCGGCACGACCATTCTGAACCATGAACTGTTCGATGTACTCGCGCGCGACCGTCTCAAAGGTCTGCGCGGTGAGAAACTCCTCGCGAGTCTTCCGCTTGCGCTTCTCCAGTGCTGGATCGCCGCCGGATGCGACAGCCTGGCGCGCCTCGTAGGTGGCATCGCGCGCTTGTTTGAGGCTGACTTCGGCATAACTGCCAATCGAAAGCTTCTTCTCGATCTTCCCGATCCGGTATCGGAATCGCCACAGCTTGCTGCCAGCGGGCGTGACCTCAACATAGAGGCCACGCTGGTCAGCAACCTTGTATGGCTTGTCTTTGATCTTGAGGGCGCGAAGCCGGGTTTCGGTCAGAGGCATGTGCGGGCCTTTTCCCAATGTGGTTTTCGCAAAGGCCCGCAAAATGCCGAGAACCCCCGAGATTTCGCGGGACGTTCCAAGGGCCAAATCCCCAGGATTTCCGCGGGTTTTATAGAATATTTGGGAGAACGTGAGAAGAACAAATGGTGCCCAGAAGAGGACAAAGATGGGCACTCAGATCATTGGAGAATTTTTGTGACGCTCTGAGCGCGCAGAAAATAACCCGCCTGTCAGTAGCTACCACGCCGCGGCTAACAGTTCGGCCTGGTGGATAACGGTCTGCACAGCCGCGTCTTGGAGGTCCGGCGGATAGCCGTATTTGCGGAGGATGCGTTTCACCAGAACCCGCATTCTCGCGCGTGCCGATTCTCGGTGCGCCCAATCGACACTCGCGTTAGCTTTGAGGTTCTCGACCAGTTCAGCAGCGATGATCTTGAGGCTATCGTTCCCCATGATATCGACCGCGCTCTCATTATCCGCCAGCGCTTCGTAAAAGGCGATCTCCTCGTCGGATAAACCTCCCTCTTCGCCTTGCGCCAATTTCTCGCGTATCTCTTTCGCGAGTTCGATCAGCGTCTGCAGCACCTCGACGGTGCTGACTGCATTTGTGTGATAGCGTGCGATGGCGGCCGACAGCCGTTCGGAGTATTTTCGGCTTTCGACAGCGTGAGTTTGCGACCTGGACCGAATCTTATCGGCGAGCAATTTCTTGAGGGCTTCAAGCGCCAGATTGGGCCGCTCGCTATCACGCATTTCGGCCAAGAACTCATCGGACAGGATGGAGATGTCTGGTGAGGCCATACCCGCCGCTTGCAGGATATCGACAATTTCCGTCGAGACGACGGATCTGTCAATCAGCTGTTGAACCGCGAGTTCGCGATCTTTCTTCGATTTTGTCGCGCTGCTACTTTTGACCAAAGCAGCCCGCACTGTCTGATAGAAAGCCACCTCATCGCGGATGGTCTTTGCCTCATCACTCGCGGACGCCAAGGCGAAGGCCTTGCTCAAGGCTAGGACCGAATCTTGAAAGCGGCGGTGCGCGGCCTTCCGTGCTTCGTCGGTCGATTCCTTCTGCGCCGCTTCTTGCTGGCGAGCCAATATCCACTCCAGCGCCTCGGCGAGACACTTTAACCGCTGGCTCGGTGTTCCATGCATGCCCGGACCGAAATCGAAGCCATGGAACATGTCGCCGACGATTTCGAACCGCTCGAGCATCACGCGGATCGCCAGCTTTTCGTCGATACCCGTTTTCTCACGATCGGATGGCGAGTAGATGCCGAGCGCTGCTTTCAGGCTCTGGGCGATCCCGATGTAATCGACGACGAGCCCGGCTTCCTTATCGCGGAAAACGCGATACACGCGCGCGATGGCCTGCATCAGACCATGGCCGCGCATCGGCTTATCGATATACATCGTGTGCATCGACGGAGCATCGAAGCCGGTCAGCCACATATCACGCACAAGCACGAGCTTGAGCGGGTCGGTCGGATCCTTGGCACGTTTAGCCTGTTCATCCCGGCGTGCCTTCCCGCCGATGTGCGTCTGCCAATCCTGCGGGTCCGAGGCGCTGCCGGTCATCACAACCTTCACAGCACCCTGCGACACATCGTCGGAATGCCATTCCGGACGAAGCGCGACAATCTCGTCATAGAGCGCCACACAGATCCGGCGGCTCATGCAAACGGCCATTGCCTTGCCGTCTAACGCTTCCAGCCTTCGTTCGAGATGCTCCACAAGGCCGGCAGCAACGAGCCGCAATCTCGCGTTCGAACCCACCAATCGTTCCACTGCCGCCCAACGCGCCTTCAGCTTCTCCTGATCCGAGGCTGCCTCGTCCTCAGTCAGTTCCTCCACCTCGGCATCGATAAGTAGCACCTGGTCTTCCGGCAGTTCGATGCGCGCCAATCGGCTTTCGTAATAGATTGGCACTGTGGCACCGTCTTCGACCGCACGGCTGATGTCGTAGATATCGACATAATCGCCGAACACCGCAGGCGTGTTCACATCGTCCTTCTCGATCGGCGTTCCGGTGAACCCAATGAAGGATGCGTTAGGCAGGGCATCGCGCAGATACTTCGCGTGGCCATAAGCGCGTTTGCCAGTCTTGGTGTCGATGCGCGCGCGGAAGCCGTATTGTGATCGGTGCGCTTCGTCCGCCATCACAATGATGTTCTGCCGCTCACTCACAGGTGCGAGTTCATCCTCACCCTCGGTCGCCGCGAATTTCTGGATCGTTGTGAAGATCACGCCGCCCGCCGCTCGGTCAAGCTGCGTGCGCAGATCATCGCGGCTGTCGGCCTGAACCGGCTTCTGACGAATGAGATCGCTGCACATTGCGAATGTGCCGAACAGCTGATCGTCGAGGTCATTGCGGTCAGTGATGACTACAATGGTGGGATTTTCCAACGCAGGATCGCGAACGAGCAGACCTGCGTAGAACGCCATCAGCAGGCTCTTGCCCGAACCCTGCGTATGCCAGATGACCCCGATCTTCTTGTCGCCCGGCGCCTGCTCTGTCTGGCTTGGCAAACCATAATTGAGCGGACTTTCGCGTAACGGGCCGTCGCCTCTAGCAGTCGCATAGGGCAAAGCACGAAGCGTTGCTGACAAGGCGTTCTGGGCAGCGAAGAATTGGTGATACGCCGCGACTATTTTGACAATCCCGCTGCCGGTATCGCCAAACACTGTGAAATCGCGCAGCAGACGCAGCATGTTGCCTCGGTCCAACACACCTTTGATCAACGTCTCAAGCTGAGGGTCGCTAGTCGGCGCGATAGTTTCGCCGTCGACCGACCGCCAGGGCATGAAGCGCTCTTCATCGGCAGTCAGAGAACCGGCTCGCGCCTTGATGCCGTCAGACGTGACCAAGACAGCATTGGTTCGAAACAGCGAAGGTATCTGCGCCTTGTAGGTCTGAAGTTGACTGAAGGCGCCGGCCAAAGTCGCGTTCTCATCGCCTGGGTTTTTCAGCTCGAGCACGCCGAGCGGCAAGCCGTTGACGAACAGCACCACATCTGGACGGCGATTGTGTCCCTGCTCGATAACCGTGAATTGGTTCACGGCCAGCCAGTCATTCTGATCGAAACCCCCGCTGCCACCGAAATCGATCAGGCGAACTCGGTCTCCGCGCATAGTGCCTTCGTCATAGAATTCGACGGGCACGCCCTCGACCAAGTATTGATGAATCCGCCGGTTCTCCTCCACCAACGATGGCGTCTCGCTCGCTAGAACGCGGCGAATGGCCTCTTCGCGCGTATCAGCAGGAATTTCGGGGTTCAGCCGCCCGACTGCATCGCGTAGATGGTCCAGCAAGACGACATCTTGATAGGCAGCGCGCAAAGGCTGCGGGCTGTCCGGAGACACATCAGGTCCGTGCGCGATCGTCCAGCCCAATTCACTGAGCCATTCGAGCGCCGCTTCCTCGACGTGATCTTCGACGAACTTGCCCACTAGGCGAGCTTCTCGAAGCCGCGGCGCACTACACCCGCCATAAGGTCACGTCGTTGTCCAAGGAACTGGTCGTAAGGCATCGCCTCCCATCCCATTGGCAAGCCATGAGACCGATGCATTTCGGCCCAGTCCTCATCGGAGAAGCGAACCCTGATCTGCGGCACATAGTCCTGCGGCGCCTTGGCGCTGATGTCGATATTGTCCGGCCATTCCACCAGAGCATAATTCGCCATCTGGTTGCGCATCCGCTGGTCGCTTACGCCTTGCGCTTCAAGCCAGGCTTTGGGGAACAGATGGTGCCGCTCCAGTGCCTTCTTCGTCGTCTTGATGGTGGGGTCCAGCATATCGGAAACGGTCTTGTGCGAGAACAGCACTGGTGCACCGAGCCGGTTCTGCGCTGCGAAAAATGCGAACAGCTGCGGATTGCGGGCAGACGAACTGTCGAACTGCGATGGCAGGGTGATCTGCCAGAAATCGTTGGTCAATTCGCTGGTGATCTCTCCGTCGAGCCACGACAGGAAGGCTTCGCCGGTATCGATTTCGCGTATGCGGGCGAGATCGCCATCCATCACGGTTTCGGGCGAACTGGTGTAGCGACCGGTTAGGGAAGCGAAGAAGAACCAGCGACCGATTGCCCGCTGTAATTGATGTTCGGCCAGACCGAAGCGAACCTTGCCGATCAGGTAGAAGGCATAGCCAAACAGCAGCGCATTGGTGGACGAAACGAGTTCGCCGCTGCGGAAGCCCGCGCCCACCAACGCTTTGAAATATTGGTGCAAGTTGTTGAGGTTGAGGGTGTGTTCCTGCGCCTCGGCCAAGATATCGAATTGATCCTGCCGTCGCTGGGGATCGTATTCGCCAGTGTCCGGATCCTTGCCCCGCAGCACCTGATACACGCTTTTTAGACGGCCACGATTGAAGGCCAGCGCGACTGCCACGCGGAGAAGCTGGTCAGGATCCGGCTCGAGAAAGTGGTTGAACGGGGACGTGTCCGAGCCTTTCGCCGGAACGCGCGCGGCCCTGCAGAACTGTTCGAGATCGGTGCGGCCCTTTTCCCAGAATACGGACAGCAGCGTGAGGATGAAGTCGGCCTGGTTGAGCTTCACCCCCTCGCTGTTGATGCGCACGAAAATGTCGGCAACCTGCTCTTCCTCGACTGACTGCGCGATCTCCAGCGCAGTGAAAGGGTATTTCTGCAGGTCGAACAAGCGGTCGAGGTTATGGGCGATATGCTCTTCCTCGGCCTCGCTCAATTCCACCTTCTGGCCCAGCTTGTCGATGAAACCATTGACCAGCTTGCGGCTCGACGCACCCGAAGACCATAATTGCGAGATGTTGGGAATCCATTCCGGATCGCGCCGAATGGCAGCATCCGCAACCTCGAACTTCCCATCGCTAGGGCGAAAAGCGATTTCGATCTGGCGGTAGGCGTAATTCTCGTCGAGCACCTTCTGGCCCCGAAACACGGCATAGAGCGAGGTGAGCCGCTGCTGCCCGTCCACGATCAGTCGGGCGGGCACATCGCGCTGCTTTTCATCGAAACCGATCTGCTTCGCACCGCTCTCGACGGCATTCTCCCAGAACAGGAGATAGCCCACCGGGAAGCCGCGATACATAGAATCGAACAGGTCGCGGACCTTGGCGTTCTTCCAGACGAAGGGGCGTTGAATATCGGGTAGGCCGATATCGCCTACGTCGATGAAGTGCAGCAAACTGGACAAATCGTAGTCCACGCGCTTGAAACAGGTCTTGAGTTCGCTCACCAATTTCCCCCTTTAACAGAGCCGTTTACTTCAGTTCTGCGGGCGTAACTGTAAGCAGATGATCAAGAACAACGCCAGCGTCTGACAGGCTTTTCAACCGGAAGCGGATCAGGTCGGCCCTGCCTAGCTGGGGCATATTTTCGAGGCTACTATGCCGCCCATAGAGCGGTTGGCCGTTCGCATTCTTCTTGGCGTGAAGCGCGGATGCGGGCGATAGAGTGGCAGAAGGGCCGCCGGCAAGGCGTGCGACTGCCTTTTCAAGGCACTACAAATTGGCGGGCACCTGAGCGTTCTTTTCGAACATCAGTTCGATCCGCGCTCCGCCAGAGGTGGTCAGGACATAGCGAGCAGCCTTGCTGTCTTGATGGCCAAGGGGATGTTCTGCGGCGAGGCTGTCGAGCAGCGCAACGACTGCCTTCTTGAGTTGGTCGCGGTCTATCATGCGTGTTCGATCTCCCGCTCCGCTTCACCGACGCGGGTTTCGCCGGACATCAGCTTGGGCAGCAGCAAGTCGCGGGTCTGGGCAAGCGTGCGGCTCTCGAGTTCGTTGGCAATAGTTCGCTCAACGAGTGGCTCCATAATAGCGGACAGTTTTTCGAGCAAATCAGGAGCAGGCACCACACACATTGCTTCCTTGAGATGCCCCCGCTTGATGTGCCCCATTGTCGTAGCCTTCGATGCGGCGATTAGCTGAAATTCGGCGAGGTGGTGCCAAACCCAATGACTGTAAAACCAAGGGGGGAATTCGTCCGACGTGACCTTGAAAAGATGCTGGTTGAGCGCGCCCGGCCCGTGTGTCCAAAATTTGGCCAGCAGACTGCCTGACCACGAAAAAATGAAGTCACCATCGCCTATAACGTATTTTCCTGGCACATCTGTCGAAGCGCGATTAGACTTCGACGTAGGGCCGGTGCGCAGTTCGGTGATTTTGATCACTGGCAAGCTGTCATCGCCATCCGCGGCGGGGTATTTCTGAAGTGCGAGGCCATTGAGGAAACTTGCGATTTCGTCCAGCGGAGTAGCGTTCCACCCCTCCGGCACGCCGTCATCGTCGAGGCAGTTGGGGAAGAGGGACCAGAGGTTTGGCGCGAGGTAAGGGGTGTCTCCGGCCATCTTGGCCTTCACCGGGCCGAAGTCGACAAACCAGTCGCGGAACAGCGCCCGCGCCTGCGCCTCCAGCGTCTCGTTCATCCGCCGGTTCAGCTCGATCTTGTTGTCGAGGGCGGAAAGAACTGACGCAATTTCTTGCTGGATCTTCAGGCCCGGAACTCGAAACTCGAGATTGCTCAGGTCCGAACCGGTAATCCCAGCTACTGCAACTTGGCGGCGTATTGTATCCAGAGAATGGTGGCCTGCTGGTGAAGCGAAATAGTAATATAAGAAGTCCGACGAAGCTAGAGACGGCTCTGGCCTTGCTCGTATAATCGAAGACTCGAAAGCAGTGGGTTCGAGCACCTCCGCGACAAGGGTGCATTTTCCGGCTCCTTCCGCGGTCAACGAACGGCGAGCAAATATAAGGTCGCCTTTTTCCAACGAAAATCGGTTAAGTTCTTTGTCGCTAAGGTCGACGCGCTTCATCGGAACGTCGGTTAGACGTGAGTAAGCAAATAGCTCACCCATATTGACCATTTTTGCTCCCCTGCCGTGGAATTCTTTCTTCTTGTAGATGCCGTTGCGAACTGGCTGGGCTAGCAGGCTACCAAAACGGACAGTTTGCCAATCAGTCATTGGGCACAACCCGCCTGTTCATTTTTCGAATGAGCTTCGTCAGCCGCTCGCCCTCGTCGAACTGTTCCTCGAGTGTCGCCTGCAACGCAGCGAACTTCTCGCTAAACGGCACGCCATCGTCCTCGACATCTTCCGCGCCGACATAGCGCCCCGGCGTCAGCACATAACCGTGCTTCGCGACCTCCTCATGGCTTGCAGAATAGGCGAAGCCGGGGACGTCCTCGTAGTCTTTGCCCTCGCGCCAGGCATGGTAGGTATCGGTAATCCGCGCGATATCGTCGTCCGAGAACTCACGCCGGGTGCGGTCGACCATGTGGCCGAGATTGCGGGCATCGATGAACAGGATTTCGCCGCGCCGGTCGCGCAGCTTGGCATCGCCGACCAGCCCGTTCGACTTGTCCTTGGCAAGGAACCACAGACAGACCGGGATCTGCGTTGAATAGAACAGCTGGCCCGGCATCGCGATCATGCAGTCGATCACGTCGCCTTCGACCATTGCTTGCCGGATCTCTCCTTCACCGCTCTGCGTGGAGGACATGGACCCGTTGGCGAGCACCACGCCCGCCGTGCCTGCTGGCGCAAGATGATGCAGGATGTGCTGCAGCCAGGCGAAGTTCGCATTGCCCGCAGGCGGTATACCGAACTTCCAGCGCCCGTCTTCACGTAGCTGGTTACCGCCCCAGTCAGATACGTTGAACGGTGGATTGGCGAGCACGTAATCGGCGCGCAGGTCTGGCAATTCGTCGCGGTGGAAGCTGCCGTCGCTGTTCCAGCGGATGTCTGCGTCGATTCCGCGCACTGCCAGGTTCATCATGCACAGCCGCCAGGTCGTATGGTTCGATTCCTGACCATAGACAGCGATGTCGCCAATGCGCCCACCATGGTTCTCGACGAACTTTTCGGACTGCACGAACATGCCGCCCGATCCGCAGCAAGGATCGTAGACCCGGCCATCATGCGGCTGCAACATTTCGACCATCGTTCGCACGACGGATCGCGGCGTGTAGAACTCACCACCTCGCTTGCCTTCGGCCCCCGCGAACTGGCCGAGGAAGTATTCGTAGACGCGGCCGAGCACATCGCGGCTCTGCCCCTCATCGGACTTGAAGCCAATGCCGGAGATAAGGTCGATCAGCTCCCCCAGCATGACGGGGTTGAGCGCAGGGCGGGCGTAGTCCTTCGGCAGCACGCCCTTCAGCGAAGGGTTCACTTTCTCGATCTCGAGCATCGCTTCGTCGATCAGCTTGCCGATACCGGGCTGCTTGGCGCTGGCCTGCAAGTGCGCCCAGCGTGCGGGCTTGGGCACCCAGAAGACGTTGTCGGCCCGGTATTCGTCCTCATCCTCGACGCCGTCCGGATACTCCTTTTCGAGTTCGGCACGCTTCGCCATGAAGCCATCGGATATGTGCTTGAGGAAGATCAGGCCGAGGACGACGTGCTTGTAATCGGACGGCTCCATATTGGCGCGGATCTTGTCCGCCGCCTTGAACAGCTCCGCCTCGAAACCGAGGTCGCCGCCTTTAGATTTTCCTGCTTTTTTTGCCATATTCACCCCTCATGCCGTGCGGCTAAGCAAGCGATAGCAAGGCAAGGCACGTATCGCCATCGCGAAGGAGGCGGAGCTCGGTATTCTTACAACTGATGCAGACAGATGCAGTCCTGTGGCGATCATTGCATTGCCATCTCTCGCAGCCCGCGCTCCATATCGAGCGCATAATCAGCCAGTATCGGCACCAGAGAGTGCTCCCGCCGCCGACGCAGGAAGCCCGATACAAGCCCGATGGCCGCAGCCTCGAAGCGCAAGCCATCGTGGCCTTGCGCAACCAGCCATGCGATTTTGGCAAGCGCCAGCAGCAGACAGTCAAGCTCGACGTGGTCGCGCAACGCTTTCCATTCGCGAGCTTTCTTGGGTCGAGAGACCGCAGGTTTCGCAGCAACCATTTCCTCCGGGACGCCCACACGAAGCAGAACCTGGCTGAGATGCGACCAGGTGCGCCCGCCTCCCTTGAGCATCAGACCAAGATCGAGATGGGGTCGAGGCCCCCGGCGCCCAGGCTGATCGATGAGCTGCGGAGGCAAAGGCAAGCCGTGCGCCATGCTGGTAAGGACCAGCACCGGTATGTCGGTGGCCAGACCCCCATAGGTAAGCACAGGCGTATCTGCGCGTGCGCGCAGATATGCGAACAGCTGTGCGACGATTGCTTCCTCGTCACCCCAGCCGTGTTCGGTCCATGATGCCACCTCGCCTGTAGCGACGCGCCCTTCGGCATCAACGGAGAACTCGAATACGGATGCCGCCATCACGCGCCTGACGGCCGTCGCGCGCCGCTGCGATTTTGGATCCATTGCGCGGTGCGTTTCAAAGAGGTTTTCGTCCCAATACATTTCGAGATCGAGCGCGAGGTAAGTGTCCGTTTTCATGTGTGTTTTCCTTTCGATTCTCCGTAAGCAGTTCCCACTGCGGCTTGGAGAAGAGGAGGCTGTTCCGGCGGATGGCGCGCGCGCTGTCCTGCGCGGTCCAAGCGCCTGAGCGCATGGCGCGCTGGCGGAACCCAGCGACGACAATCAGTCAGATTTTAGGGAAAGCCCTCTGCGGTGGTGGCCGCCGAGGCTTGAGAAGATGGAGGCCGGGTCGTCCTGCAGGGCCGCCCGACTTCCAGGTTTTCAGCGATGACGCTCGAACGCCGTGATCGGCTTTGTGAAGAACTCCGGCAGGCCGTTTTCCCGATACCAGCTGCGCTCTGCAGCGAGGTCCGATCGGCCCATTTCTTTCCACCAGACCTTGCGGACCGCATCCCAGCGGTATCCGCGGGCCTTCAGGCGGTCCTTGGCGCTGTATGGCGCGCGGCATGCTTGAACCTGTTCGGTAATCTGCGACGAAGCCTCGAGCAGGCGCTGCAGATGGGTCTGCGGCCGATGTTCGCCCGGACCCGTCTGCTCCTGTTGGAGGAGGTGGAACAGCGACCAGACGTCTTCCGCTGCGCGGTGGGCGTTCGTGAACCAGCCATGCTGGGCGAGGAGGTGTTGCTGCGAGCGGCCTTCATAGCAAAGCAGTTGCCAGTCGATCTCCGTGCACGAACAGGCCCAGGCCTTGCCGGCAAGGGCGGGATAGCGCTTCTCGAGCCAGGCGGCGTCGAACCGCGCATTGTGAGCCACGATGATGTCTGCCCTGTCGAGCAGCGATGCTGCCATCGGATCGTTGATCGACTTGCCGGCCACATGCTCGGCTGCAAGGCAGGTCAGAAGCGTGATCCGGGGATCAATCGCAACGCCCGGATCCTCCAGCCAGCTGACCGGTCCTATGTGGCCCGCAACCACGCCGTCATCGTCGACGAAGACGAGCATGATGGCGAGTTCGATCAGGTGGTCGTTCTCCACATCGAGGCCGGTGCACTCGACATCGACGATCGCGATGCACCGTCCAGGCGGCGGGGAGCCGCCTGATGGCATATCGGTATGGGGCCGGGGAATCTGCCGCAAGACGCGATACCTTTCGTCCTGTTCGATCATCTGGACCAGCATATCGCTGGCCTTCTGTGCACTCATGGGGTTCATGGTGGTTTTTTTTCAATGGAAACCGGCGAGGCCTGGCCGAGCGGATGTGCCCTGCCTTTTTTTCCTTCACCTGCCGGTTCCACGACCGGCATCCCTTCCAATGCTCTTTCTGCTCCGGGACTTGAGGCCCGCTGCGCGCTTTTCCCACGGGAAGTCCATGCGGGGGGCTGATGCGGTCCACGCCCAACCCCAGCCCGAATGGAATTACCGCAACTTCCGGGCGGACGATCGCTGCTGAAAGCCAGCCCCCCCTTCGCAGAAAGCATCGTGCCTCGGTCAGTAAGAACCCCGCTGCATCGCGGCCGCCTGCTGCCTCGCCAGTCTGGCGCGATGCTTCTTTGCGTCGTCATCCAGCTGCGTTTGTTGTTCCTGTGACAGGGCGACCGGCCATTTGGCGAGCTGGGCTTTTGCCTGCGCTGCTGCCAAGAAGCGGGCCGCATTGCTTTCTTCACGAGCGGCCCGCCATTCGGTCAAGCGCTTCTCGCTGCGTTGCGCCCCTTCTTCCGCGATCCGCTTCATGAGGGACTTCCAGAGAACGGTTTCGGACCAGGATCGCGCCTCGGCCCGTTCCTCTTCAGGCAACTTCTCGATTACGGCATCTCTCCCTTCTGCAAGCGTTTGGGCGGTGCACGTTTCGACAATCTTCGGCCCGACCCGCTTCACGAAGTCGACCTGGCGTTGCTCCATGCGGGCAAATTCCTTCTGCACTTGCAGGTCACGAAGCCCACGTTCGGTCAGCCGGTTCACGAACCAGATTTTGGGATCCGGGAAGAGAATATCCCGATGGCGGGCGACGAACACGGTATCGTTCTTTATCCTCGCGGCATACGCGCGCGCAGCCTCCACCTCGCGGGCGATGTCGTCGGCCTTCGAGGTAAGAGCGCTCGCGCCTTCGGCGTATTCGGGAGTCGGTCTGCCTGTCTGGGGCGTCGATGGTGCCGTCGTTGGAGCTTGTTTTTTCCGCCTGGCTGCCGCGAGCTCCGCGATTTCCGCAAGCCTCTGCTCGAGGCTTTTCATTGCTGCCATGAGCGCCGGATCGAGGATCGGTTTTCTCGGCGGTGCCACAGGGGAGAGCCGCTTTACGAGCCCGACCTGCGTTTCAACCGGACGTATGACCGACGACAGAGGCGCTTTGCGCGGGTGTTCGGTGGAGACAGCCTTGAGAAACGCGCGCGGAGGCGGCTTGTAGCCCGAGACCGGTTTCAGCTTGAACTCCCGTTTGACAGGTGGCGGCCCGCTTGCCGCTTGAAGATCGACAACCGGGGGTGTCCGTGGGGCCGCCACAGGTGCCAGATGGCCTGCCGAGGTTTTCGAAGTCCATGGCTTCACCCGGTGCAATACTGCGGAAATAGGAGGAGGTGGCTCAATCGATACCTTGGTCAATTTCGCTTGAGCCTCGGCCGATACTTTCATCGGCTCGGTGACCGGACGAAGCGCTGTTTGCTGGGGCGCCGGAGGCATCCGGACAGGCTCAATCCTGCACGATTTGTCGATGGATTGAAGAGCTGTAATCTTGGCAATCCTGCCGTCGGTATCGGCAGGGTTTCGCACTGGCTCGACCCGGGTCAACCTCGACCACGAGACGGTGGTCGCGAATGGCCTCAAATTAAAAGCAGAGCCCTGAACCGTGGGAACAGACTCGAAGATCGAAGCGACCGGTTTGGCGGGTTCGACGGGGTTGACCGCTCTTAACACGGGCCGGCCGGCTTCTTCTACCGACTGCACGGGCCCCACCGATATGCTCTTGGCTGGACGAACGGGACGGGCGACCGGTCGAAGGCTGGGCTGGAACCGTTCAGCAGCCGACATGATCGGCTTAATCTTTTTCAAGAGGTCCGTCGGTGTTCTCGCCGTGACCTTTCGCAGTCCACCAGCCCCGAGCTTGTGTTCTGTAGCCGCGGCCACCGCGTCTGGCTTGATTGTCAGTGGTCGGCGCGCCGGTGGCGTCACCTGCTGCAGGTGGTTCCGAAAAATCGCCGTAGCTACAGCTTTGACCTTCGTGAATGCCTGCCTTTGAGGTCCGAGCACGCGCTCGATCCTCGGCCGTTCAGGGGCCATTACCGCGTCTGATACTGCTCGCAGATCGACCGGCTTGTGGCGGACAAGGTCGATACGCGCGATTGCAGCCAGCTTGCGCTTCAGCGCCTTCGTCCGGCGCTCCTCGCGTTTCTTGGCCATCTTCTCTTCATGCGCGATGTTGGCCTCGATGATCCGCCGGTTGGCTTCGTTGTCGGCGACGAATTTTCCTTCGCGAGATTCTCTCGTCTTCCGCTTGTCGAGCTTCTTTTGCGGCTTGTGCGCAAGGCCGCGTTCGGCGTTCGACAGATGCGTGTAGTGACGGTCGGTCCCGGCGCGCGCAAGGGTGGCGGTCATGATTTCGGCAACGCGGCGGCGTGCGTGTCGCCAGTAGGCAGCACCATCCAGATCACTCCGAAAATCATCCGCGACATCCCAGCTGTATGGCGCAGTGCGCGTCATCGGTCGCCAGCTGGCCCAGATGTGCGCATGAAAGTTGCGCTGATCGCTTTTCCGGTCAGGGCGATGAAGAGAGGCTGCGTAGGGAAGCCCGTGCCGTCCGAAGAGCTCGTGGCATACGGCTTTGAGAATCGCCGCGCGGACCTCTTGCGGCACGTCATGCGGAAATTGAACGACAATATTCACACCAAGCTTGGCGTTGGCCCTGGTCTCGCGCTGCGCGGCCTCGATAAGATCCGCGGCCATCATGATCTCATGGATATCCTCGCCCATGTTGCTCTGGACGACTGGTTTCCCATTCGCGTCCAGTTCGCAGGACGCGGGGTTGAGGTCGTAAGCGATCCGCCGACCGACGATGCCGAATGAATGCTTCTGCGCGCCGTCGTATCCGATGGTCATCACGATGCCGCGTCGGCCCTGTCGATCAAGGATCGCACCGTCATAGGCTGGGAGCGAGACGACAAGTTCTGTCGGCGTCACCCTCCGTTCCCCGCGCTTGAATTGCCGCCGGTTTTCAGGCTCGACGCGAACACTTGTTTTCTTCGGCGGAAAGCGTCTTTCCACCTTGTCGAAGTAGCGCTGGATGGCCTTGTTCAGCCGCGCTTGACGATTGTCGTCGCGGCAGATCACCGCCATTCGGCGCCGCTCCCGGCGCTGTTCAGCTTGCGTGTCGCGCTTCTGCACGGTCAGCTCTCTCAGCGCCTTCGCCGTGAGGGACACGGCCGTCCCGTCGACCATGTGGGAATAGGTGCGCGCGACAGCGTCGCGCTCTCGGGCTGTGGGGGGTATGGGGGGTCTTTTCGTTTGCCGCATCGGTAAACAATTTCTCTCGCTTATCCCCCCACACCTCCTTTCTGCCTGATTGCGTACTTCAATTCTTGGCGACCCTATCAGATCAATCGCTGCCAGTGGGATCGTGGGCGCGCGCTAGCCAGTTAGAGTGTTTCAACACCGTTGGTACAATCTAGACCCCGCTCGTTTGCAGATCGGGTCTGCCGACGCTTTCAAAAAAGGGAAAACGCTTCGGCCCATCTTGCAGGCAATCAGGCGCGCTTGTCAGTCGATGACTGAGATAAGCTGGCGAGGTCACTGAAGAAATGCATCAGCGAGGCCGGCCCAAGCTAAGAAGTGTCAAAGGCGCGAATGACAGCTTTGCGCCCCAATAGCGGCCATAAAGTCAGGCGAGGACAAGCCTGAAAGCTGCCGTTCCATAGTTTCGTCTGATTGAGGAAAATAAGCCTTCAATCGCAATAGGTCGAAAAATTTTTTTCGCGATGCGTCTTGGTCGCTGAAGTGCGGCGTATGAAATCCTCATTAAGTTCGGCTTTGCCGTAACGTGACCGTGCACGAATTAAGTTGCTCCTTCATTATGATTTTCGGATGAGCACCA
>NZ_BTGS01000023.1:0-16295 GCF_042851395.1 Altererythrobacter sp. MTPC7
TCACGTCAGAGGAAATTCGAGCACCTACCGCTGATTTGGGTTATTTCGATAATATCATTGGCAAGCGCACGTCGAGAGTTCGTTTACCACCGCGACGGCAACCCACCTGCAGTCTTTCTCGCGGTAGATACGTAACGGCTTATTATGGTTGAACCTCATCCATCATGTCGCCATCAAGATAGACGGCCGGCCACTAAGTCAGGACTAGCCCATCGTGTCCGGTGACATTTCGTTTGAGTCCATTGTACGGCATGGTGGATTACTTATGAGAAGGAATGCACTTGCAATTTTCAAGAGCACATACCCTTCTGCCAAAAGTTTCAAGATCGAAACAAGGCGCGCTCGGCCCTGCGTAATTATTTACAAAAAGCGATCAATCCGTCCTGGATGCCCATCGCGTAATAAGATCAAATTAAAGACAGAGGAAGAGTCGCCTTCATCCAACCTAAGCCGTTTAGCAAAAGCGAAATTCACCATCACAGCTCTTCGAACCTGAATGAACGCACCAAAATCGAACTTCGGCGATCTTTCTTAAGACTGCGTAAATGGAGACGAAGTGCTGCGAACCGACAACCGGATAGTGACCCAGAGATATCGACCACTGCGTTGTGTTCGATTTTAAGCCACCCCCCCTTACTCTTGTCGTCGGCACAACGAATCTTTGCCTCCATTTGGAATCCATCAGGAATTTCTGCATCGATCAAAATTTTAAATAGACCTTCTTTTACAGAAAAGACCTGTGTCGCAAGGGGCCCACTAGCTGCTAAACGCAAATCGGCCCGCATCAAGACGTCTCGTTGCGGAGAGAGGCGAGCACGGACCTGACTGCTGTTAGGAATGTTCCATCCAAATGGCAAAACCTTACCATCACTTGCTAAAAGTTCATTTTTGCTACGACTTTCGAAATGCTTGCTCATTTGATAAACCGCCCAAGCTGAAGGCAGGAAACCGCGGGCTGCCAATAGTGCCACGGCATCTCGATCAGCGTTCACTAAGTTTTCATTCGGCTCATCAAGGAATGATTTGCGGACCTGTACAACGTGCAGAGGATCTAAATTGGCAGCAGAATATCGGATCAAAGCGCTCATCCACTCCGGATGCCCATCCATAATTTGCGCTAGTTGCGCGACATCGTCAGTCTGCGCCAGAGAGTTGGCAAGAACTGGCACAAACTGATCACTAACATCCGGATGAATAATTACCATTCGCTCAATCGTTGCTAAAGCGCCCTGAATATCACGCGTCTTGGCCTGCGCTTGCAATTGCATCGCCTGAAGAACCAGGGTGCGCCGATTCAGCACTATGGTCTTTGCGACTATTTCAGGGCTTAATGATAATCCCCCATTGTGGCATCCATTAACTAAGGTCGCAGCCGCAATTGCTTTGCCATATAACGGTTCAAATATAATGCCTGTACGGGCCATTTTTGCAATTTTCGCATCGGCACACCCGGCCTTAGCTTTCTCTGGGTCCGCAAGCGCCGCTGCGTAGCTCTGAGTTGCGATTTTGCTTTGCGTTCTGCTATCGAGAATAAAATCATGCGAAAAGGCCACCCCACCAAACGCACTTAGCAATGTGAAATTGCTATATAATGCAGCTACGCCGACTATAAACATCGCACCGGCTTTGAGTGCGCGAATCATCAATCAATATCCAGACTATAACTGTAATCATAGCCGTATTTCTCCGAGCTTGGCACGCGCGTCATTATGAAGGCGTCTATTGCCGAGCCCGCCTGTGCAAGCCGGTTCTCGGCTGCGAAAATCTTTCGAGACCCGATCTCATTGGCCTGGACCGCATACACGACCAAATCGGCCATTTTCGCAAGATGCACTGCATCGACGAGGCCAAGCACCGGCGGCCCATCGTAAAGTACTAGATCGTATTGGGCCACCGCTAGTTGATGCAATTGCAGCATACGCTTGCTTGTGATTGCCGCGGCTGGATTGGGCGGATGATACCCCACCGGGATCACATCAAAGCCCATTCCTTCACATTTACGAATCGGCAGTGTATCGGCGTCAAAGTCTTCAATATAATCGCTAAGACCAGGGCTCTTGGACAGATTGAGACGACTATGGAGCCGACCACGACGGATATCCGCATCAACTAAAAGAACATTCAATCCACTCTGGCTGAGCGCATTGCATAGACCAATAGCAGTCATGGATTTACCTTCGCCAGCCTGACTACTCGTAATCAATACTGATCGCTCTTCGCCGTCTAATAGATGGCGTAGAGATAGCGAGGTAGAAAGAGAAGCTTCATAAATAGCTGAAGATTTGGCGCTGAGTTCGTCTATCGCATCTTCGGCGCTGAATAGAGGCATAGACCCTATTACAGGCCGATTTGTTAAAACCTGTAGCTCCTCAGGCGATCGTATCACTTGATCAAGTGCTAGCTTGCCACCGACAAATAGACCAGCAAAAACAAACCCTGCCAAAGTCGCAGCAATTATATTAAGCGTAGGGTTTGGATAGGAAGGCCCTTGGGGCACTTCAGCATTTTCGATGATTCCGATATTGCTGGATTCCGTCGGCGCGACACCAACCTCTTTAACGCGCTGAAGCAAAGCATCATATAGCTGACGATTGGTGTCAACCTCGCGAGCGAGAAATCCGGCCTGCACTCCATCGCGGCGTTCGTCGATCAACGACTGGGTAAGCCGTGAGACCTCTTTCTGCAACGCCTCCTCAGCCCGCAAGGCCGACCGGTAATCTTCCTCTAATCCACGCCGATTAATTTCCGCCTCTGATGAAATAGCGGAGGTGATCTGATTCAGCTCCTCACGTGCAGTTTGAAGCGGCGGATAACCACTTCCATACTGCTCTTCCATACCGGCAACCCGAGCGGCGAGTTCAGCTCTGCGAGCGCGTAGCTGATTGAGAGCCGGTGACGTGACTGCGTTCGCGCCCATTCCGGACCTGCGTTGACGACTAGCCGCGTCAATACGTTCCGCACGGGCCTCACTTAACCGGTCATTCAAGCTGCTGAGCTGCGAGGAAACCAGAGTTGGACCGTTTTGCGTTAAAGAGCCTGCATCGTCACTAGGCAAATTCAAAATGCGATTACGTGATGCAAATTCAATGAAATCTCGCTCCGCAGCCTGCAATTTTTCTCGGGTTTCCGCGAGACGAGTGTTAAGAAAGTCTCGCGCCTGAATTGTAGCTCCAAAACGCCGCTCGATGTCGCTAGCAATAAAGGTTTCAGCCCAGACGTTTGCGAGACGCGCAGAGTATTCCGGATCACGCGTAGTCATACCGATGTCAACAAGATTGGATTCTAAAATCGGATCGACCGAAAGGGACTCTAGTAGAAGGTCTACAGCACGCCTTTCACTAACTTCCTCCCCCTGAACACCAAAAGCCTCCGCAAACGCGAGATCACTCTCGGCACCGACGAAGACCGCGACATCGCGCGCGACAGAGCGCGATCTGAGCAGCTCGTATTGCGTTTCGAAATATTGATCAGTCAGGATTAAGGCGCTTGCAACTTCGGTATCAAGCGTCTGGACTGTCGCCTCTTCCGGTTTGAATTCGAGCCGACTTTCAGCCGTGTAATAACGCGGCTGAATCATTGTCAGTATGATCCCTAGCGCGATTGAAGCCGTAACAATGCTTAAGACTCGCCACTTTTGCTCGCGCAGAATTTGAAGCAGCCGGCTGGAGATATCTGGCCGCGCCATGTTGCCTTGACGCACTTCCAGTAGAGAACCGACATCCGAAGATTCAGATTCTATAGGACTTACACCAAACATAGAAGCCTCAAATTTTTAATGAAACACGCCGCCATTTCAACTGAATCCGATCTGGGTCACCGTGTGAGAACTCGGTCGAGTAAAATAAGCGGGCTTGTAACGGCGCTTACCAATGGTGCGTAGATGGAAATTTTACGCAGTAGTGCACTCTCGCCCACCATTATTACATCACCGGAGTAAACCGGCGGGTCACCATAGTTTCCACGCTCAATCGCAGTCACGTTAAAGACGCCGATATAACGCCGCCCTTTGACTTCACGGATAAGCAGTACTTCCCTTCGCTCTGCCGCATCAGTCAAGCCACCAGCCGCCACGACCGAGCGCAATAGCGAATTCGCTTGCGTACTGGAATAGAAACCTGGCCGCTCCACCTCCCCACCAATCGTGATCTGGCGGGCGGCACCGTTTTCGACTTCAAGCGAGACCTGGGGATCTAGCAAGATCTGCGGAGACAGGCGCCTAGCGATCTCGGCAGCAAGATCACTTCGGCGCATTCCGGCAGCGTTGATGGAGCCGGTAAACGGGAACTCCACGAGTCCATCGTCTTCAATCTGGGCACTCGCGGTGAAATCCTCCGCGCCGTAGACCTGCATTGTAACTGTGTCGCCAGGCGCCAGCGTTCCGCCTTCGCGCGACGATGCGATACTGCGCTCCGGCGGACTCGGGAGAGAAGAGTTATCGAGAACGGTAACATCCTCAGCTTGACCGATCGGCGCGCTGCTGACACAGGCCGCACCCATGTAAGCGAGGCTCACCACCGTCGCAATCCGAAATGCACCAGTCAAAGTACTGCTTTCCCTCGTCGATCGTTAAGGTCGCGAACCGTGTCGTTTTCGCGCTTCGCTCCCATAGCGACGGCGATCAACTGATACCAGAGGAAAGTGCCGAAAGTCAGCAGAAAGGCGGTTCGAAGGGGGTAATCCAAAAAGCTACCCAACGCCAGCACTGCAATTGCAATCACCAAGCACTGTGAGCGAACGCGGACAAGCTCTCCATGTCCACGCCAGCAGGTGCGAGCCGCGCGGACGATACTTACAATCGGCCAAAGGATGAGACCAAAAGCGAAAACGCCGTACTCAACGAAAGGCTGCAGCCAGTCGTTGTGTGCTTCATTAACGTACTGTCGCATGAGATTGTCGTCCGTTTCGGCCATGCGGTAAGCGTCTTCGAACGTGCCGGGTCCACTCCCGAACGGGAAATGCATGCCTGCCAATGCGAAAATGTCTGGCAGGAGCTTGAAGCGAAGATCGTCGATCGGGTCGGAAGCAACCAGTCGGCCAAACGCTTCGGAATTGTATGCCAACAGTGGCAAAGCAACCAACGCGACACCCGTGATTGCCGCGGTCGGAAACAACAAACTAGAGCGCTTACCACCTTCCGTGGGTCGTGCTTTTGCGAAGACGGCAAGTGATGCGAGCGTAGCTAGCCCAGACATGGCAAGACCTGCGCGGCTGGACCCTAGGAGGCAGCCGGCGAGGATCAATCCGGCTGCGATCAGAAAAAGTGTACCGTTTTTTCTCTGCTGCGATCGCTTTTCCATATAGCGATAGAGGCATAGAGGGAGTGAGGCCGCAAGGAAGATGGCATGATGATTGCGGTTGGCGAAAACGCCGGTGGCGCGCCCGAAATTAGCGACATCGAAAAAATAAAGCGATAACGCCCCACTGACCACCTGCAAAACGCCGAGAAAAACTGAAAGGACAGCGATTGCGATGAACAGGTCTATCGCTCGCGCTCGCCATCGCTCACCTGCTCGCATGGCTAATAGTACGAGAGCGAAGGGTGCAATTACGGCCGTAAGGGTGTTCAAAGTCAATGCGACCGAAACCGTGGCGGGTCTCCAGGTGCCCGCCATTCCGATGGACGCGAAGAAGTCCACAATGGGTTCGCGTCCCGGCATCGCCGTCCAGAGTGAAGGAGGCAAAGGGACCAAGTAAAGTGCGGTCAGCGCGAGGACCAAAGAAAAGAACTTGGGCAATGCCGGGTTGGGTGCGCCCGCTCCATTCCGACTGCGGAAACCCGAGCCGCGAAGCTTGACTACTCCGAGGCCAATCAGGATCATGGAAGCAATGATCTTTACCGCTAGCGTTTTCCATTCTTCGGGGCGTGACGCACCACCCATGACGGCAAGTAGGACGATAAATGCTAGGAGGGCCATTTCAAAGGCATTTGGACGCGCCCGACCTATCGCGGGCCCCCACTGCCCGCTGATTTTCGATCCTCGCTGAGAGTTGGTTTGTGTCGACATTTGAGCCAAAGACGCTCCAAGATTGGGAAAGGTGGATGAATAGGAATCGGCATCAGTTCTGACATGAGAGCATGTCGCGGTCCAAGGTTAAAGCGGCGTAGGCTGCGATGTTCCCAGCGACGTCGAACGTTGCTTCGGCATGCGCGCGGCTGGCGGCACCCATCGCGGACAGGGCAGCCGTGTCCAGGGCGAGAACCTTGCGCATTGCCTGCTCCAGCGAAACGGCATCGCGTGGAGCCGCGATGAAGCCCGTTTTCCCCTCGATTACGGTTTCGCGGCAGCCCGGATGGTCCGTCGTGATCACCGGGCGAGCGCATGCGGCGGCCTCGATGGCAGATCGGGGAATGCCTTCGCCGTAATAGGAGGGGAGCACGAAACAATGCGCCCGGGCCATCTGATCGCGAACATCATCGCTTGGCCCGCAATAACGCGCCGGCGAGCCTTGCAGCAGGGCATCCAGCTCGGCCCGCGGCATGGTCGAGGAAAGCTGTTCCTGCGTGAATCCGACGATCCGGTATTCGATCCTGTTTCCATCGGGCGACACGTCGCCGATTGTACGTGCGGCCTGCGCAAACTCCGCCAAACCCTTGCTGAGCACGAGGCGGCCGCTGAACAGGAAGACGAAGGGATCGCTGGCGGGCAGGGGGCTGGGCGCAAAACGTGTCAGGTCGACGCCGGAACCGGCAAGCTGCGCGGCCTGTCCGGACGAAACGATACCTTTGCCGACGAACATGTCCCGGCTTTCCCGGTTCTGAAAGATCACTTTCTTCGCACCGCCGAAAGCCGCGGAATAAGCGCGACATGCAGCTTTCGTGAGCAAGTTGTCGCGTTCGAAAACCCTGCCGAGCCCCGACACATTGGGCGCAAAACCGGTCCCGGTCAGCCGACTTGCAATCCCGGCGAACACATTGGGCTTGGGTGTGAAGGTGAACACGGTCGCGGGACGCAGGCGCCGGAACAAGCCGACGTACCAGGCGAGGATGCGGGCATCGGCAAATGGGCTCATGCGGCTCGGAAGCGGGGGGCTATCGTGCACCGTCGCTCCCAGTTCCTCAAGCGCTTGGCGCCGGTCGTCGCGCGGCGCAGCGCAGTGCACTTCATGCCCCTCGGCAATCAGCGCCGCAATGGTTTCCCGGCGGAAATTATGCAGGTACCACTGCGTATTCGCCGCAAACAGGATGCGGCGGCCATACTGATTTTTAGAAGTCATATCGTGTTGGCCAGACCCAGTCTTGCGGGGCTGGGTCGATGGGGCGATGGGGGTGGCACCGCCTGCCGCCGGGAAGCCTGAACCCCTCGCACCAGACCGGCAATCGCCAATCCCTGTACGAGCCAGAAGATCCGCTGGCGAAGGCCGAAAGTGAACAATCCATAGAGGTAGATCATCACCAGGGCCATCAGCACGCCCAGAAGGAATTGCGCCGCCTGTGGGTTCGGCAGCGACTGGACCCGGCGTAAGAGACCGACCGCACTGACAACCAGGATAGCCATCAGCAACGCCAGCCCGGCCAGTCCCTGGTCGATCAATATCCCGAGATAGGTGTTGTGCACCTCGTGCCGATGATCGAAATATTGCCGCAGGGCATCCGGTCCGTAGCCGATGACCGGCGATTCCCACCAATGCTGTTCAACCAGGGCAATCTGTTTTCCTCGCGGGCCAAGCGATTCCAGAGTATCCTGTTGCTCGCCCATTTCGACGAATTCGATGATTGGTCGCGCCGCCACCCGCATTGGCCCTTCGGGCAGGGCGGTCCTGCCAAAAGTTACCACAGCGCCGATCAGGGCCACGGTCGCCAGCCCGATGCCAAGGCTGATCGAAATCACGCCCAGCTTGAGCCACACCGAAGTGAGCCGTGAGAAAACCACCCGGACTGCGAAAAATGCCAGCAGAAGGATAAGGAAAATGAAGGACGACCGGCTTCCTGTCGCCAGCAGGGCGACCATTCCGAGGATAATGGTCACGAGTGCCCACGCACGCATTGCAGGCCGCGCCCTGTCGGTGATGAAGAATGTCGTCGCAAGCGCCATTCCCGGTGCGACGTAGGATTGCACCTGATTGGTCGTCAGCATCGTGGAACTGATGCGGTAGCCGCTGGTCGCCCATGCCGGCGCCAGACCCAGCAGGGCAAGGGCGGCGACGAAAGAGACGAGAAAGGTGCCCGCAACGATCGCGAAAGCGATCGTTTCCATGTCGCGAAAACGCACGGCCCAATAGATAAGCGCAACCGCAATGGCCATCCCGTAGATATAATTCGCGGTCGTCAGCACACCGATTCCGAAAGAGGAACCTGACGGCACCCCGACGAGGGTCAGGCTCAGCATCAAGCCGAAGATGAACGCCGCGAACAGCCACAGGCAGAGGCGCTGCTGGCCGGAGAGCGGGGCGCCGATGCGCTTGCTGCCGACGGCGGCTACCAAGGTGAGAAGCAGGAACAGGCCGAAGAAAATGTCCGCAGCAATCAGCTTGGTACCCACCCCGGGCAATTCGGGCGTGAGAGTGATGGCGGATAGAAATGTGGCGCAGAAAAGCAGGCCCATCGCAAGGCGTTGCATTGCAATGAAGCGCTGCGTTCCCTGAACGGGGGGCGATCCGGCGAAGCCCGTCATGCGCCCGCCTTTTTCTTCATGCGTGTGCTGCTGATCGCAATGCGGCGAAGGTAACGCGCAGCGGACCAGCCGAACGCCGCCGCCATCCAGCCAAGGCCGGTAATACCCGACGGGCGGTTCTTGACGATATTGAGCAGCTGGCCGTGCATCATCTTGTTGAGATTACCGCTCAACCCGCCACTGTGGAATGGCGGGTTTCCATAAACACCAAGCACTTGGTCCACCATCAAGGCTGGCTGCCCTACAGCTTTTAAATAGCGACACCAAAAGTCGTGATCTTCACCATATCTTCTTGTCTCATCAAATCTAATTGAATTCCGATGGAAAATTACGGTCGGAGTGTTAATCCTGTTCCAAAAGTACTCTTTTTCATAGCTAAGCCAGCGTGCTTCCGGTGACTTAAATTGCAAATCGAATAGAGAATAGCGGCCTTCGTCATCGATCCAATGACTGAGAAGGTGATGGAAACTAAATGCTGCTTTCTTGCCTTGCATGGCTTTCAATTGGTATTGAAGCTTTTGATCAAACCAATAATCATCGGAGTCAAGCAGGGCAATATATTCTCCTGACGCGGCATCAATCCCGCGATTGCGCGCAACCGATGGTCCACCATTTTCTTCCAACTCTATCAGGCGAGTAGGAACGCGCCTATCCCAATCGTCCAGGCGGGATTTGATGTAATTCACGGTATCGTCCGGCGACTTGTCATCCACCAGGATTATTTCGGCCGGCGCCAGGGTCTGTGCCAGCACGCTGCCGACGGCCCTGTCGACCGTGTCCGTGCAGCGGTAGCACGGGATGACGACTGAAATTCTGTCAGATGGCTGCGACACTATGTTTGCTCAGTCCTGTTTGCCTGGATATCTGGATCTGGTTTCAATGCCCGCAAAGCCATGGCGATGGTCACTACCGCATTGAGGGATAGGGCGATAGTTGCAGCAGCAGCTATGCCCTCGATCCCGAAAGGGCCGACGAGCACAAGGCTTAGAGCGACCTGTAGCAGCGCGGATAGCACGACTGCCATAATCAGCCGTTTTTGCCGACCGGACAAATTGAGGTACGCAAGCGTGAATGCCCCGCCGCTGGCGAATGCGGTTCCCGCACACAGGATAAGCAGGGCCTGGTAAGCAGGTGCGAAGGCAGCTCCGAAAGCTGTTGCGAGCAGCCATTCGCCCGCCAGGATCATCGCAAGAATTCCGATCGCCGTGCAGGCCCAGGTGCCGGCCATCGCACGAAAGAGGATCTTTCGGGTTTTTTCAGGCGCATCCAGTTGTGCACTTTCCGAGATATACGGCATCGCGACGAGATTGATGGTCGCTGGAACCATGGAGAGGACGGCGGCGAACTGTGCCGCTGCGCGATACAGCGCTACTGCCTCCTCGTCGGTCGTGAATCCCGCGATCAGCGTTCCGGCCTGGTGATTGAAATATTGCAATGTGCCCACCACGGCGAAAGGTATGAGCATCCTTGTCGATATCGGTGTCGAAGAGGGGGTGGTGTGGCGGATCGCTTTCCCACGTGCCGAATAAGCGATCGCCGCGAAGGCGAACACGACCGCCGACAGGAAGATTGCACCGCGAAGCAAAGCAGCCAGGTTCCAATCGATGACGCTTCCGGATTGCCACACCGGATACAGGCAAGCGACGAAGATCACAGGCGCCAGGACCGATGCGGGCAACATGGCGAAAGCCGGCATCTTCAGCGACCGCGCAGCACCCATGAAAGGCCCGGAGAGGCAGAATGCCGGGACCAGGACGGCGGTCGCAAACCAAGGCACTTCGCCGTCGAATAGTTTGCTGAGGCAAAAGGTGAGGAGAGTGGCGAGTGACGCCGGAATCACCCATAGCAGGGCGGCCCGGGTAGACCAGCGGACGGCGTGAAGGGCTTCACCATCCTCACCCAGACGAATATGGCGCGGCACCTCCCTAATCAGGAGATTGGAGGTGCCTTGCACCACGGGGACGCTGAACAGCCGTACCGCCGCATAAAGGAAAGAGAAGCGCCCGAAATCTCCCACGGACATCACCCGGACAAGCATCATGGAAACGCCAACCAGCAAGACCGCCTCTCCGGCACGGATGACGCCGGGCCCCAATAACAGGGCGAAGGCCTTTCGGGCCTGACGGATCAAGCCGGCCTTTGCCATGCTAGCGGACCTTCTGTGCTGATAGGTAGAATAGGTAGGGCGTCTGACTGCGGCTCCTTAGGCTCGTCGCCTGTCGCTTTCAAGCTTCGGCTTCCTTCGCGCGGTTGCGTCGGAGCGTCTGAGTGCATAGAGGGCCACGGCTATCGTCGAAGGGCCCCGAATGCACGATCTTTCCAATGTTTACTGGTACCGTCCGAGGCGGTTCAAGATTTTCTCGCAACCCTTGAACCTGGGCGATGCACTTTCTCCGTTTATCGTGGGCCGTTGCCTCGACAAGTTGGCAACAGCGCCGACCGGTGCCCCACGAAACCGGTTGCTCGCTCTCGGTTCCGTCCTCGAGAAAGCCCGCGATGGCGACACGATCTGGGGCACGGGATTCAATGGAACCAAGCCCGACGATGCTTACAATTTCGAAAAGCTCGACGTGCGAGCCGTTCGTGGCCCCCGAACAATCGAATTGCTTCGCAGCAAAGGTATCGAAACGCCCGACACGGTCGGCGACCCGGGTATCCTGCTTCCCTTGTTGCTCGAAAGGCCGGCGGCCGAGAGGAAACTGGGCCCGCTAATCATTCCGCAGCGAAGCGATCCGACCCGTTTCGACCGATTCGATCGCGTTCTGCAGACCGTGGGGGATGACTTCGCCGCCTTCGTCGATGCCATACTGGCGTCCGATGTCGTCCTGTCCGGATCGCTGCACGGCATCATCCTGGCGGAGGCATACGGCGTCCCGGCGGTATTCGTGCACCATCGATCGGCGGAATCGCTCGACAAATATTGCGACTATTACGAATCGACCGGGCGGACCGAATTTCCAACTGTCAGCGATTATGAAAGTGCGCGCCGTGCTGCGCCACCGCCGCTGCCCGATCTTTCGAATATGCAACAATCTCTTCTCTCTGCGTTTCCAACCGATCTTTGGCGGAACGAGGCGGGGGCATGATGGCGCGTCTTCCCAAAGCCGATGAGATCGTCAGCCATTCTGGTCAATATGATGAAGAATGGAATTTCCCCGCCTCCACCCATCGCCGGACCCTTCTAATTGCTTCCACTGGACGTTGCGGTAGTCACATGTTGGGGCGCGCGATGCATGCTACAGGGCGATTCGGTTTTCCCCTCGAATATTGCCATCCGGCCAACCTAAGAATTTGGGGCAAGAAATTCGGTGAGACCGAACCGGTCGCCATTCTTCGCAAAATTATTGAGCACCGGACCAGTCCCAATGGGGTATTCGGTTTGAAAATGCATTTTTCGCACCTTCGGGCCTTCCCAAATCGAAAACAGCTCTTCGAGGCTTTGGGAGACGTACGTGTCGTACATCTGCTGCGTGAAGATCTCGCAGGCCAAGCCGTGTCCAATGCCATCGCCACCCAAACCGGCGTATGGTTATCTGGGATGATGGGCACTGGGCGCGAACCGCAATACGACGAAGCACTCATCCTACGGAGCATGCGACAAATCGCCGCCGACAATGCTGGATGGCGTGAGTTTCTGGGCCGCGCAGCAATTCCATCGGTTCTTATGACTTTCTCACGGGTTAGCGCCGATCTTCCTTCCGCTATACGCGAAATCGCAGAATTTGCGGATATCGACATATCGGGGGTGGACATCCGCTCGTCTCCCGCGACCCGCAAACAGGGCACGTCGCGGAACGCTGAGTGGGTCAAACGGTTCAAATCCGCGAACTATGATCATATGGGGTCCGCCTACGCATCCATCAGTGCCATTCCCAGAATGCTGGCCAAACTGTTGCTTGGCAGGGTATAACCACCTGCTGAGCGTTAAAATTTTTGGAGTTTCCAAGTGTCTCGTTTTGATTATCTCACCGCTAAGGTGACCTCGGCCGATTTTACCGAGATACCATTTCGCCACATACACATCGACGATTTTTTCTCCGACAGCGACTTCGACGAGATCTTGGCCTCGCCGGAGATCAAGCTACCTCCTGCCGATAACGACGATCAACTTTTCGAAAATCTCGAAGGAAGCGGCTACAAAGTCATCGAATTTCCGGGGTGCATTACCGATCGGGCGGAATACCTTCGCTGGCGACATGATCCCTCTCAAGGAGCTTATCACAACACGTGCGAGGGATTCGGGATGACTCTTCGCCTGTTTGAGAAACGGAGCGAGATCTTGCGCGAATTGGACGAGTTTCTCGCTTCGGACGAATTCAATCGCGCGATTGCCGAAAAATTTGACGTTGATTTCGACAATTGTACGATCGACGGGGGAATCCAGAAATATCTAGATGGTTATGAAATCAGTCCGCACCCCGACATTCGCCGCAAGGCTGCGACATTCATGGTGAACATAAACCCACACGAAGCCTCGGAAGAATTCGACCATCATACCCACTACATGCAATTGAAGCCTGAACGAGCCTACGTCGGGTCCTTTTGGGAAGGCAACCCCGACTTCGACCGTGCTTGGGTGCCGTGGGACTGGTGCCAGACAGTGACCGAGCAGCGGCGCAACAATTCAATCGTTCTGTTCTCGCCTTCAAATGACACGATTCACGCGGTGCGCGCACGCTACGACCACCTCAAAACCCAACGCACTCAGCTATACGGCAACCTCTGGTACGATAAACTTCCTGATCGCAAGCCGATGAAATGGGAGCACCTAGATCTGCGCGCCACCGGCACCGATGGAATTACTGTCAATCAAATCAAGGGTGCGTTACCCAAACCATTGCGCAAGGGTTTAAAGAACGTGAAAGCCGCATTGCCATGGAATAAAACCGGCAAACGCAAAGTTTAAATCTTCGACTTCCGGCTGCACACCATGACTTTCTTGTGCAAAGCGGGTTGATCTTGTCCGACTTTGAAGAAAGAGACGGCTCGGAAATTTCTCTTTATCCGACATCTTTTCTAATATTGAATTGACACTGTGCGGAGCGAAGCTGCCTCTCCTGGCAAGGTCAGAACCCTCTAAACCAGTCGATCCGGTCCACCCGCTCTCCGAAAAATCTCGCGCCTTCCACCGTATGATGGCTGTAATCATGGAAATACTTTTCTAGGCCGGGGCCAACACCGTAGCAAGTTTCACGCGGGAAATTACAGATGTAGCCCATGCGATCAAGCAAGCTAACCTCCGGATACTTGCTGGCTATCCTTCGAAACTCGGCGTTATACTTGGTCATCTGTTCAGGCGGTGGCCGCATCGCATTCTCGTAATAAGCGCGGTTGATCTGCCGGGCGATATCCTCGATCGACGACCCGGTGTCCTTGAGGGAAAAAACCAGGCGGTCTGCCAGCGTCCAGCCTCCGGACCGAAATTCATCGAATTCATGCAAGTTTTCTACGATCACGACTTTCTTGCCCGAACCGACCATGATCGAGACCGCCTCATCCAGCCGGGGGAGGTCCCTTTCCCGCAACCGCGTGGCTAGAACGACCACATCGGCTACGGTGTAGTTCGGGGACGAGAAGAAGGCATTTTCCGCCGAAAGGTTCGCAACTTGCTCGCCGTAGCGCGCGAGTTGGTATGTCCGGGCGACATCCCGGCTAAAGGACAAGACGTTGTAGATGTCCTTGCCGTGCGAATTGCCGACCACCACAACCTTGCGGCGGGTATCGTCATCGGAGAACCAACGCTGTCGGTCGGAGGCGTCGCCTTCGACATATTTGCTGTGCCTGTCCGATCCTTGAGCAATTGCCAGGATTCGTCGCGCAGAAGCTGGTTGTCATTGACGTAATTGCCGATGACCAGCGGCCGGTTCAGGGGATTGAATGCACCTGCGCCGATCTTTCCAGCAGCCAGGTACAATACGCCGCCAAGGGCAACGGTCGCGACGATCGTTGCAGCGCTGACCGACAGCACCTGATTGCGCGTCATGAAATTGCGATCGCGGAACGGGGCCTCGATGAATTTCCAGCTGACCCACGCCAGCGCCAACGATAGGCCGCTTAGGCCCAGCGCGACCGCGACGAACAGCTCTTCTACCGAAACGATGCGGGCGAAGGCGAACAGCGGCTGGTGCCACAGATAGGCGCTGTAGCTGATCAGTCCGACCCAGACGAAAGCCTTGCTGCTGAGGATGCGCGCCGCCCAGGTTTCCTGATGCGCGAACATCACGAGCAGGACCACGCCGACGATCGGGAGCAACGCATAAAAGCTGGGAAACGGGGTTTCGGAATCGAACAGGAAAATCGAAGCGGCGACCATGAGAAGACCGAGCATCGCCAGGAAATCGTTGGCGCGCACGCCGTGCTTCCGAACCGAAAAGGCCGCAAGCGATCCTGCAAACAGCTCCCATACGCGGCTCGTCGCCAAGTAGAAATTCGTCGCCGAGTCGGTTCGCGAAAGATATTCGCTGAGCAGAAGGCTAGCGAAGGCCGAAACAGCGATCATCCAGAAAACGCGGTTTCGCCCGAAGCGCCACGCGAGAAACAGAAAGATGGGGAAGAACACGTAATACTGTTCTTCGACGGCCAAGCTCCATGTGTGGAGAAGCGGTTTTTTCTCGACTGCCGTGTCGAAATAGTCCGCCTCCATCCAGAAGAGGATGCTCGAGACAAAGAGGCTTGCGGCAATGATGCTTTGCGCGAAGTCGTCCAGCTGGCTGGGCAGAATGAGCGCCCATGCTGCGGGCACGCAGGTCAATATTACGAGAGTGAGGGCCGGCAGGATACGCCTAGCGCGGTGTTCGTAAAATTGGATTATGCTAAAACGCTTTCGCTCAATGTCGGATATCAAGATTGTCGTGATAAGGTATCCGCTGATCACGAAAAATATGTCGACACCAACATATCCCCCTCAAAAAAAATCAAACCCGCCGTTGAACAGAATTACGGGTAATACAGAAATCGCCCGCAAGCCATCAATTTCGGGACGGTACTCCATTCTATAAAGGGCTCTTTATCATGAAATTAACCTGCGGACCTTAAAACACTCTAGAAATATTTTTGCCGGCTAGGAAAGTTGCGATACTTCGGAAATAATCTTAACTCAGATTCCTCGAATATAGCGGCCGAACCGAAAATTGAAGCCCTTAAACAGCGCCTTCCGTTAGGTTAACCTTCTTCGCCCTGGGGCGGTAGACGGCGCTTTCTCCTCACCGGTTTTTGGTTGCAGCTGCTTGTCGCCTGGGGCAGAGAGCCGCATGCGCCAGAGAGCAATCTTCATGCCTAAAAAAGGAAAGCCCTTTTCTTCGAGCATTCTATTTTTTTAAGGAAGAATGATCCATACATTTATGAAAGTTCAAATTAACATACCCTATTATAGAATTTTAGATCAGCATTTATGAATGGGTATTATTACCAGATCTCATCAACTCACCGTACCTGAGAGCGTTTCCGTTTTTGAGAATTTTGCTTCGGCTGGAGTAATCTTGAAAAAATTCGATCCTCACGACATTTCGGTTCTTGACCCCACTTCGGAAAAAAGCCGGTAAAATCACACAGATAGATGCAAGTAGGGCGAACCTTATCGCTGGCTCGCTGGAGAAACACAATGTTTATGAAAGAAATCCAGGAGATGAGATAATGAAGATCGCTATGGTGGGCAGCGGCTATGTCGGCCTGGTATCGGGCGCG
>NZ_BTGS01000024.1:0-14237 GCF_042851395.1 Altererythrobacter sp. MTPC7
CAAGGTTGGGGTCGGGCGTTCGAATCGCCTCGCCCGCTCCATTTTCTTCCCAAAACCAGTGACCTGACGTCTGCCGCCCTTGCGGCAGTGCGCCGTTCGGCGTGCCATGCCGTTCGGCTGCATCTGTTCATCATTCGTCGAGCAGGATGGCGCGTGTGCGAACACTGCGGTTGCAAGCGCGCTCCTCATGTGCTTCAGGAAATGTTACCACGTATCATTCAAATTCGAGAGCTTTCTCCCCCATGCGTCAATCCCGTATTGCCTTACATACCGTTTCCATGGCCGCGCTGGCCCTTGGCTCTCTGCCTGCATTCGCACAGACTGCGGCTACGCCTGCGACCCCTGCGCAGGAAGAAGCGGATGACGACCTGCACAGCAGGAATATCGGCCCGGACGGCGAGATCATCGTAACCGTCGAAGGCCTGACCCAGCTGGACGTGCTGGCGGGCACGAATGTGGTCGAGGGCATCGACCTGCAGCGCAACCTCGACGGACAGCTTGGCGAAGTGCTGGCGGACCTGCCGGGCGTTTCGGCCACGAGCTTCTCTCCCGGCGCTTCACGTCCGGTCATTCGCGGGTTCTCCGGCGAGCGTGTGAAGGTCCTCGTCGACGGACTGGCAGCACTCGACGTATCGAACACGTCCGACGACCACGCGGTATCGATCGATCCGCTGACGGCCGAGAGCATTGAGGTCCTGCGCGGGCCTGCCGTGATTCTTTACGGCAGCCAGGCCATTGGCGGCGCAGTCAACGTCATCGACAAGCGCATCCCCCGCCGCCGCGTCACGGAGGATTTCCACTTCGACGCGCTGGCAGAAGCCGACACGGCTCGCAATCTGTGGGGCGGGGGCGCCTCGCTCGACCTGCCGCTCGGCCCCAATGTCGTGCTGCACACCAGCGGTTCGTACCGCAACAGCGACGACGTCGAGGTGCCGGGCTTCACGGTGGCCGACGGACTGCGCGCCGAAATCCTGGCGGAAGCGGCTGAAGAGGAAGAGGAAGGCGAATTCGAGGAAGCCGAAGAGCTGCGCGAGGCGGCTGAGCAGCGCGGCTTCGTGCCGAATAGCGGTAGCGAGACCTGGAGCACGAATGGCGGCCTGACCATCTTCTAGGGTGACAGCAGCCTCGGCTTCTCGCTGGGTTATTACGACACGAATTACGGTGTTCCGGGCCGTCCGGGCGCCGGCCACCATCACGGCGAGGAAGAGCACGGCGACGAAGATCACGATCATGATGAGGACCATGATGAAGATCACGGCGACGAGCTTGGCGACGAGGAAGAAGCAGAGATCGTCACCATCGACCTGCAGCAGTTCCGCGCCGACCTGCGCGGCGAGCTCGATCTCGGCGACGGTTTCTTCGGCCGCATGATCACGCGCGCCGGCTATTCCGATTACAGCCATATCGAGTTCGAGGGCGACGAGGTCGGCACGACCTTCGACACCGAGGCGATCGAGGCACGGATGGTGCTCGCGCAGAACCGCCGCGGCGGATATGGCGGCTCCTTCGGCCTGCAATACTATATCCGCGATTTCGAAGCGGTCGGCGCAGAAGCCTACGTGGCTCCGAACCGCACCGACCAGTTCGCCGTCTTCGGCCTGCAGGAACTGACGCTGGGACAGATCCAGCTGGAAGCGGCAGCCCGTTACGAGATGACGGACGTGTCGTCCCGCACGCTGAACCTGGAGCGCGACTACGACACGTTCTCGGGTGCGCTTTCGGCCATTTACGAGACGCCGGCGCTCGAACCGCTGCGCTTCGGCGTGACCGTTTCGCGCGCAGCCCGCGCGCCGAGTGCGGAAGAGCTGTTCTCCAACGGTCCCCACATCGCGACGCAAGCCTTCGAGATCGGCGACCCGGACCTGGAGGTGGAAACCTCCATCGGGGTCGAAGGCTTCGTGCGAGGCCGTCTGGGCGCGGCGAACGTCACCTTCTCCGTGTTCCAGAACTGGTTCGACGATTATGTCTACCTGTCGGATACGGGCGCGGAAGAGGACGACCTGCCGGTCTTCGTCTATTTGCAGCAGGATGCCGACTATTTCGGCATCGAGGGTTCGGTGGATTTCCCGCTGGCCGATCTCGGCGCTTTTGCCCTTTATGGCGATGTACGCGGCGAATATATCCGCGCCGAACTGGACGATGGTTCAAACGTGCCGCGTATCCCGCCGCTCAGCCTGCTGGGCGCCGTGGAGGCCCGCTCGCAGCAATTCGACGCGCGGGTCGAGGTCCAGTGGTTCGACGAGCAGGACGATGTCGCCTCGTTCGAGACCCCGACCGACGGCTTCACCTTCGTCAACGCCTCGCTCGGCTTCCAGCCGCTTCCGGGCGACGACACGGTGCGCCTGATGCTGCAGGCGAAGAACATCTTCGACGTGGAGGGCCGCCGCCATGCCAGCTTTACGAAGGATTTCGTGCCGCTGGCAGGCCGCAATTTCCGCGTCAGCCTGCTCGCCAGTTTCTAAAGAATTGGTGAGCCGGGCCTAGCCGGCGACGACCGTACGGGTCGCCTCGGCATGGGCGAAGACCATGAAGAGCCCGCCGGCGATGGCGAGGTTCTTCATGGCCAGCGCCATTTCCTGCGTGCTCGACGTGTCGTAGTGAAAGAACACGATCGTCAGCAGGGTAAAGACCGCCATGGCCGGGGCGACAATGCGCGGCCACAGGCCCACGGCTAGGGCCATCCCTCCGAATATTTCGAATAGGGCGGCAGGCAGCGCGAGGAAGGACGGCAGGACGCTGACCCCCTCGATATAGGCCTGCGTCGTGTCGAGGTTCAGCAGCTTGTTCACCCCCGCAAGGATGAACAGGATCGCCAGCATGATGCGCCCGCCGATGGCAGCAATCCTTGCAATCATGGCGCGTCTCCTGCCCGGCCTCAGCCTTCGACCGCGAAGGTCAGGGCGGCGTGGTCTTCCAGACGCTCGACGAGGTCTTCACCCAGGAAGGAGCCGGGCGTCCCGACGCCGCCTTGGGCGTCGCTGTCCAGCAGGGCCATGCCGGTTTCGCCCAGCATCCGGCTGGTGGACCCGTAACCCGGATCGAACTTGCCCTTCACGCCGTAACGGATCGTCTCGCCATCCGGCATCATGCCGATGAACAGCACGTCGTAGAACCCGTTCTCGCGCTCTTCCGGAGTCGGGCCTTCGCCCGGCTTGGGCGGCTTCGCACCGAACGGGTTCTTGAGCATTTCGGCTGCGGCCTTTGCCGCTTTCTCGCCGATTTCGCCCGGGCTGGTCAGCATCATCTCATCATATTTGAAGTCCTCGCCATAGGGATGGCCGCGCAGGAAATTGGTGCGGTGGACGTTCTTGGTATTGATGGTCGCCATGATGAAGGGTGCGGCCCATTTGCCCGCTTCCTTGTCATATTCCGGCAGCAGTCCGCTCGGCTGGTCCGGCCCTTCGAAGCCGGGCGTCAGGCCGAAGGGGCTTTGCAGGATCTTCAGCAGGCTCGCATCCTTGGCCACGGCCTTCATCGTCGCGGTCAGGCTGGCGGCCGTCCCGCCGGAGAAGGTGCCCTGCATGGCGCGCACGCGGCCTTTGACCCGCGGCGCGGGCTTGCCGAATTTCGCCTTCGCTTCTTTCTGCAGCATCAGCACGCCGAGATCGAAGGGGATGGAATCGAAGCCGCTGGAGAAACAGATGCGGGCGCCGCTGGCCCTGGCCGCTTCGTGGTGCTTGTCGATCTGCTGGCGCATCCAGCCCGGCTCGCCGCACAGATCGGCGTAATCGGTCCCGGTCGCAACGCAGGCGGCGACCAGTTCATCACCGTAGAGCTGGTAGGGACCGACAGTGGTCAGGACGACTTTCGTGCGCTCGCACATGGCGACGAGGCTGGCCGTGTCGTCCGCATCGGCCACCACCAGCGGCGTGTCGGCAGGCGCGCCGATCTCGTCCCGGACCGATGCCAGCTTGTCGAGGCTGCGTCCGGCCATTGCCCATTTGGGCGCGGCATCGCTGTCGCCATATTCGCGCACGAAATGTTCGGCCACCAGCCGTCCGGTATATCCGGTCGCGCCATAGACGATGATATCGAATTCGCGGGTGTTCTTGTCGGCCATGCTCAACTCTCCTTTGTCGCCGCTTACTGCGCACACTGCGCGGCCAAGTCAAAGCCGTTACGGCAATGTTGTCCCGCTCCGCATCGTACGGCCTAGGCCGAGTCGGGCATCGCCATGGGGATGCGGGGAAGGACGCTCGTCTGGCTCGAAATGGCAAGCAGGGTGCCGTCTTCTGCAAAATGCCGTGCCTGGCCGGAAACCGTGCCCCTTTCGAAAGCGGCCAGCTGCGTAACCGACAGGACCCATCCGGCGGGCGCGGGGCGGAAGAAGCGAAGGGTCGCATCGAGGCTGGAGCCGCCACGCGATTGCGGGTGCGCGCCGAGGAGGAAATCGGAAAGGATGGCCAGCCATCCGGCATCGTTTGCAAAACCGCTTCGGGACCGGGTCCATACGGCATCGATCCCCTGCTCGCTATCCTGCAGGGCCGTCCGTCTCTCGACTTCGGCGAGCAGGCCGGTGTCTTCTGCAAGGGGATCGACCGGGGGCGCGGCCAAGCTGCCGGGTCCGGGCACGTCCGGCATCATGGCAAACTGGCGTGGCTGGGACGGTTCGCGCGCTCCTAATGCGGCAGCCACACGTTGCACCTCGCGCCCGGCAGACCGGATAACCGCTTGCCACTGGCCGATCGACTGGCCGCCGCCGCATTGTTCGCAGCTTATCGTCAACTCCTCGGCATGCTGGGTCGGGGCAAGGAACTGGATGGTGGCCCACAAAATACCCTGCCCGCTTTCCAGCTGCATCGCATCGATTGCCGCGGCCAGCGAGACACCGCCCATCACATGCGGGGCGCCTTCCGGCCCGGCGGTGGCGGGCGGGGTAACGGGCAGGATGTATTCCCCTTCACGGGCGCCGGGTACGACGCGCCAGAAGGGGACGCGGGCGGTCAATCGACGCTCACAGCCGGGGCAGGGTCACGCCCCGCTGTCCCATGTATTTGCCGGCCCTGTCGGCATAGGTCACTTCGGGCCTCTCGTTCCCCTGCAGGAACAGGAACTGGCACACACCTTCATTGGCGTAGATCTTGGCCGGCAGAGGCGTGGTGTTGGAAAATTCCAGCGTGACGTGGCCTTCCCAGCCCGGTTCCAGCGGGGTGACGTTCACGATAATGCCGCAGCGGGCATAGGTGCTCTTGCCGAGGCAGATGACCAGCACGTTTTCCGGGATGCGGAAATATTCGACCGTGCGAGCGAGAGCGAAGGAATTGGGGGGGATGATGCAGACATCGGTTTCCCGGTCGACGAAGCTCTTGGGGTCGAACGTCTTGGGGTCGACCACGCTGGAATCGACATTGGTGAAAATCTTGAATTCGGGCGCCACCCGCGCATCGTAGCCATAGCTCGACAGGCCGTAGGAAATGCAGCCGTCGCGGCGCTGCGCTTCCTCGAACGGCTCGATCATGCCGTCGGCGCGCGCACGTTCCCGAATCCACTTGTCTGAAAGAATCGCCATGCCCGAACCCTGCGCCAACGGCTTCGGGGCGGCAAGCTGGCGCGCGGAATTTTTTGGCCCCTGGCGCGCGTCGTCAGAGGGGCTTTGCACCCAGTTCGGGGTTCAGCGTTCCAATATAATTGAGCCATTGCTTGGGCTTGCGCAGCATTTTCTTCGGGTAGCCGACCTTCAGTCCGGCAATCTTCGCCATCTCCCCGACGAAGTGAATACAGTTGCGCGTGTCGAGGTCGTAATATTTGCCCGGGGCATTCTTCCACCTGTCCTTCAGCGCCTTCACCTCACGGTACTGGGCATCGGTCAGGGTCACCGTGAAATGGCGATTGGTCGATCCGATATACTTCTCTTCCTCGATCAGGATATCGTGTTCGACCGGGCCGGTCAGGATGGCGGGCGTCGTGCGTTTTGCCGTGAATCCGTAATTCTCGTTCACCTGCTGGCCCGTTTCATCCAGCGTGCCTTCCAGCACGATAAATGTGTGGGGATAGCGCCCGAAAAACACCGATCCGTTGAACGAATGGAAATGCATCTTCACTTCCGCAAAGGCTGCATTGGACCATGCAAGGGCAAGGAGGGCGAGGAAAAGCTTGGCGTAATGTCGCATGGCGCGGTCCATAGCGGGTCGCAGCGTTAAGCTGAACTGAATTTCCCTCGCACCCCCCCCGCGCCGGCCCCGTCCGGACGGCAGCGCCTACCCGTTCAGCAGGCTGGCATTGCCGCCCGCGGCCGTCGTGTCGATCGTCACCACGCGCTCGGTTGCGAAGCGGGCCACGTAATGCGGACCGCCGGCCTTGGGTCCGGTTCCCGACAGGCCTTCCCCGCCGAATGGCTGGCTTTCGACGACCGCGCCGATCTGGTTGCGGTTGACGTAGAAATTGCCGACCCGCGCGCGGCTTTCGACAAAGCGCGCGACGCCTTCGATGCGGCTGTGCAGCCCCAGCGTCAGGCCGAAGCCCGTGGCGTTGATGTCTTCCATCACCTTACCCAGTTCGCCGCCACGGAACCGTACGACATGCAGCACCGGGCCGAAATTCTCGCGCTTGAGGTCGAGGATCGAACCCATCTCGATGATGGTGGGTGCCACGAAACAGCCCGACGACAGGCCGCGCGCCAGCTTGCGCCGCCAGACGGTGCGCCCCGCCTTCTTGCGGCGCGCAACATGGCGTTCGAGCGCGGCCTTGGCATCGGGGTCGATGACAGGGCCGACATCGGTCGCAAGATCGGCCGGGTCGCCCACTTCCAGTGCCTCGAACGCGCCGCGGATCATGCCTAGCATCTCGTCATAGACGTCGTCTTGAATATAGAGGACGCGCAGGGCGGAGCAGCGCTGGCCTGCGCTCTGGAAGGCGGAGGCGACGACATCGCGCGTCACCTGTTCTGGCAACGCACTGGAATCGACGATCATCGCGTTCTGACCGCCGGTCTCTGCGATGAAGGTCGCGATGGGACCTTCCCGCGCGGCGAGCGCGCGGTTGATCGCCTGCGCCGTTCCGGTCGACCCGGTGAAGGCGACCCCGGCAATGCGCGGATCGGATGTGATGAGCTGGCCGACATCGCCTGCCCCGGGCAGCAGCTGGAAAACTTCCTCCGGAATGCCTGCCTCGTGACAAAGCCGGGTGGCCAGCGCCGCGATCAGCGGGGTCTGTTCCGCCGGCTTGGCGATTACGGTATTGCCCGCTGCCAGCGCCGCTGCCGCCGGACCGATGAAGATCGCCAGCGGGAAGTTCCACGGACTGATGGTGGCAAAGACACCGCGCCCCGCCATGGTGAGGCGGTTTTCCTCGCCCGTCGGTCCGGGCAGGGCCAGCGGCTCTGCAAACAGGCGCCGCGCCTCTGATGCGTAATAGCGCAGGAAATCGACGGCCTCGCGCACCTCCAGCACGCCGTCGAGCAGGGACTTGCCCGCCTCGCGGCGGCACAGGCTGAGCAATTCGTCGCTATGGTCCTCGAACGCGTCGGCTGCCGCTTCCAGCAGCAGTGCGCGCCGTTCCCCGCCCAGCGCGTTCCATCCCGGCTGGACCAGCAGAGCGCGGTCGACCGCAGCCTGTACCTCGGCTTCGGTCGAATCGCGTCGCGTGCCGACTTCCTGGTTCAGGTCCTGCGGCGCGTTGATCGGTGCGCTTTCGCCCTCTTCGGGCAGGGTGAAAGTGGGCGAGGCGTCCCAGTGCCGGTCCGCCAGGGCGTCCAGCCGTTCCATCAACGGTTCGCGCACCAGCGGATCGGCAAGATCGATGCCTGCACTGTTGACGCGTCCGGGGAAGATGTCCGCAGGCAGCGGGATGGCCGGATTGCGCTTCGGCTCCAGCGCGGCGAGTTCCGCCACCGGGTCGCCCGCCAGTTCTTCCGCCGGCACGTCGGCATCGGCCATGCGGTTGACGAAGCTGGAATTGGCGCCGTTCTCCAGCAAGCGCCGCACGAGATAGGCGAGCAGGTCCTTGTGACTGCCCACGGGCGCATAGATGCGGACGGGGGTGCGTTCATTGCCCTCCGCCTTGGCCAGGGCGCCGTACAATTCCTCGCCCATGCCGTGCAGGCGCTGGAATTCGAAATCGATACCCTTGTCGCGGGCCATCGTGCGGATGGCGGCAATGGTATAGGCATTGTGCGTGGCGAAGGCGGGATAGATCGCATCGCCGCCCTCGATCAGGATCTTCGCGCAGGCGAGATAGCTGACATCGGTCGCCACCTTGCGGGTGAAGACGGGATAATCGTCATACCCGCCGACCTGGCTGAGCTTGATCTCGGTATCCCAGTAGGCGCCCTTGACCAGCCGCACCATCAGGCGGCGGTCATGCCGGCGGGCCAGGCGGACAACCCAGTCGCACAGCGGGGCCGCGCGTTTCTGGTAGGCCTGGATGGCAAGACCGAACCCTTCCCATTGACCGCCATCATCGAGGCGGAACAGGCTGTCGTCGCTGGCCAGTTCCTCGATGATGTCGAGCGAGAGTTCCAGCCGCTCGGCTTCCTCCGCATCGATGGTGAAGTGGATGTTGGCCGCCCGCGCCTTCTCCGCGAGGTCGCGAACCATCGGGACCAGTTCCGCCCGCGCCTTGTCCGCATGGAGGAAATCGTATTTCGGATGCAGCGCCGACAGCTTCACCGAGATGCCCGGGCTGGCGCCGACATCGGCGCCGCCTTCGCGCGCAAGGCGTTCGATCGCGCGTTCATAGGCCAGGCGGTATCGCTCCGCATCGGGATAGGTCATCGCCGCTTCGCCCAGCATGTCGAAGCTGTGGGTCAGGCCCTTTGCCCGCTCCGGCTTTGCTCGGCTCAGGGCTTCCTCGATCGAGCGGCCATAGACGAACTGGCCGCCCATGATGCGCATCGCCTGAAGCGTCGCCTTGCGGATCACGGGTTCGCCCACGCGGCCGATCGTGCGGCGCAGTGTCGCGCCCATGCCGCGCTGGGCTTCTTCCGGTTTTTCCAGCACTTCGCCGGTCAGCATCAGCGAGAAAGTCGCTGCGTTGACGAAGGTGGAGGAGCTTTCGCCCAGATGTTCGGACCAGTCGATATCGCCCAGCTTGTCGCGAATCAGCGCATCCGCCGTGTCATGGTCGGGAACACGCAGAAGCGCCTCTGCCAGGCACATCAGCGCGATGCCTTCTTCCGTGTCGAGGCCGAACTGGTGAAGGAATGCGTCGAGCCCGCTGGCCTTGCGCGCACGGGCATCGCGGACCAGCTGCGCGGCAAAGGCGCCGGCCGTTTCATGCTGGTCGCTGGCGGGCCGGGCCTGCGCCATGCGCTGCGCCACGCATGCGCCTTCTTCCATCCGGTAGGCTGCGCGAAGCTTCGCGCGATCGAGGGGGGCTAGTCGCGACATAACGTTCATGGGCTCGCAAGTGGACCCGCAGGCGAGTCTTATCAAGGATAGTGGACTCGCTTCGTCCCTGCGGGCACTCACCGGTGGCAACGAACCCCGGGGGGAAACCGGGGATCACCGCAGGGGAGACGATGATGGACACGAGCAGACTGATGTTCCGCGACGGGCTGATGGACGGGATGCGCATCCTCGTCACAGGCGGCGGGACGGGCCTTGGCCTCGAGATGACCGAGGCGTTTCTCAAGCTGGGCGCGGCCGTGCATATCTGCGGGCGGCGGCAGGGAAAGGTCCAGGAGGCGGCAGAGACCCTGATGGCCCGGCACGGCGGCAAGGTCGTGGCCCATGGCTGCGACATCCGCGACCCGCAGGCGATCGCGGACATGGTGGATGCCATCTGGGACGAAGGCGGCGCGCTGACCGGGGTGGTGAACAACGCGGCCGGAAATTTCGTCAGCCGGACCGAAGACCTCTCCATCAACGGCTTCAACGCGATTTCCGATATCGTCTTTCGCGGGACGTTCTACGTCACCCATGAAATCGGCAAACGACTGATCGCGGAGGGGCGCAGCGCCAGCTTCCTGTCGATCCTGACCACGTGGATCTGGAATGGCGGCCCGTTCACCGTTCCCTCCGCCATGAGCAAGAGCGCGATCAACACGATGACCCAGAGCCTGGCGACCGAATGGGGCCGCTATGGCCTGCGCTTCAATGCCATCGCCCCGGGCCTGTTCCCGACCGAGGGGATGAGTGCGCGCCTTTCCCCCGGTGGCAGGCAGGACGAGCGCAGCGAACGGAACAATCCGATGGGTCGGCACGGCGAAATGCATGAGCTGGCCAATCTTGCCGTGTTCCTGATGGGGCCGGGCGCGGAGTGGGTGAACGGCCAGACCATCGCGATCGACGGCGCGGGCTATCAGGCCAATGGCGGAAACTTCTACCAGGCGCTCTCGCCCCTGGATGACGAGGAGTGGGAGACGATGCGCGCGATGATCAAGGGGACGAACGCGAGGGACAAGGCGGAGCGCACGACGTAACGTTACGCGTCCAGCGCGGCGCGTGTCCGCGGGCCGACCAGCCCGTCCGCTGCCAGTCCCCGGCCACGCTGGAAAGCGCGCACCGCCGCGGCAGTGATCGGCCCGAACAGCCCGTCAACTGCGACATCCAGCCTCGCCTGCAGCCGCCTGACCGCCGATCCGCGCGAACCCTCCCGCAGCAGCGCATGGTCCGAATGCCGCCGCCAGGCTGCCGCGAGGCGTTCGTCGTAGCGATGCCTGCGGAAAGCCGGGCCGTTATAGCCGCGCGCAAACCGTGCCCAGTCGTGTTCGCGCAAGGCCTTGTCCAGCCCCTCGGCTTGCAGGAACGCCGTGAAGGCGAGCAGGTGCGCGTCCTCCCCCTCCATCATGGCGGCGACGAAGGCGCCGATATCGGCAAAGCCGCATGCGGCGAAATTGTCGCCCATGATCTGGAACGCGCCCCAGCTTGCGGAACGAAGCGCGGCCTCCCTGTCCAGCGCGATGGCCCGTTCGAGCCGGCGATATTGCGCCGCGCTCCGCCCGTAACCGCCCCAGCGCCGGTGGCTGATGTCGGGCGCCCGCTCGTCGAAGCGGCCCCCGGTCAGGCGGTGGAAATAATGCCGTTCGAACAGGATGCGGGGGCGCCGGGCGGCGTCGAACCCGCCTTTGCTCTCGATCTCGATCACGGCATGGATCGCCGCAGTATCGCAGCCAATGGAGCGGGCTGCATCGGCGACGGCGTCCGGCGTCATTGGCCGGGCCGCGCCTGCGAACTGGTCGGCGCTGACGGGGCAGGACTGGGTGGTCGCGCCAGGCTGCGTGGACTGCATGGACTGCATGATGTGTGGGGTTCTCCGGCGGGCTGGATGTCGAACCGCAAGGCCGTTTGCACGGGCATGACGGGCGAATCCAACACGCCGGACCCGCAGCAGGATGTGGCATGCGGTCTGCCGTGTAGGAAAACGATTTTGTGTAGGATTGGCGGGAGGGTCCGGCGCCCCTTCCCGAAAGCCGCAATTATTCGCGATCTGCGTGCAGATGCGTTTTTACGTCACGGGCCAGCCTTTTCGATGCCAGGAGGAACCGCGTGTTATCGATATAGCGCGGCAGCAACCGTCTTGGCTCGCGCGCAAGGCGATAGGCCCATTCCACCTTGGCCCGCCGCATCCATTCAGGTGCTCTTTGCACCTCTCCGCTCATGAAATCGATGATGGCACTGCCATTGACCACGACCATCCCGGTCCGGCTGAACGCCGGATCCTTCAGGAGTCTTTCTGCCAGCAGTTCCTGTTTCGGCATACCCATGCCCAGGATCACGAGAGAGGGGCGCTCGTCCGCCAGCACCCTGATCTAGTGGTCTTCGTCCCTGAACCCGTCGCATTGTACGATTTCGCCGAAGCCTGCCTGCGCCAGCTTCCGGGCGGTGGCGGCGACACGTCCGGCCGTCGTGCCGAGCAAGGCCAGTTTCCATTCCCGCGGCGCGGCAGCGATCAATTTCGGAATGAATTCGGTGCCGTTCACATTCAGTCCCGGTTCGCGACCGCGACTGCCATGCAGGCATTTTTGACGCGGATTCCATATCCCGTCTCCACTTGCATCACGTCAGTTCAGACATCCTACGTTACCTCAGTTTCTTCAAACCTTGTGGTATGGGCATGGGCGGTCCAGTCGGAGAGACGCAGTACTTGAGCCTTGCTATTCCAGCCACCGTGCTCGCCGATGAGAACGGCGAGCAGTTAGGTCTCGTCATCCTCCACCGATGCCATGCGCTATTTCAGGGGGAGATCAAGCCAGCTTTGAATGTAACGGATGTCGGAAATGACTGCATCGCGCGGATCGCGAACCATGATAAAATTTTCGCCTCCCAGCCTGCCGCCTACCGTGGCCGCAAGATCAAGATTGAGGCTGAATATGATGATATGAGGCGGCCAAGGCCGATCGGGTCCAGCAGCTTCTCGATTTCGCTACAATTTAAAATGTCGCGTCGACCTAGCGTAAGCGACAGCGCACGGCTAGGTGAAGGTTGCAAGCCCAGTAGTCTCTGAAGTAAATTGGTCCCCGGCTTGGGCATAGTCCGTCAGGATGCACAGCGCGGTGCGCGCTTGCCCGACAAGGCGGGATGTTATGCGTGCGGTCTTCAGGTCAAACCGTTGTAGGTCAAATGCTTATCATGAGAAGCTCTTCATGCGGGCACTTCAGACTAAATCTTGGTGCTGTCTCTACGCTACTTTCGCATTTGATCCGATAGGCGGATTGCCCGCGAGACCGCAATTAGCCTATATGGCCGCCAAGATAGGATCGCAGCGTGTTATAATTTACGTAACGCTTTGGAGAAAATAGAAAAATGCGGATCTCAAACGCACGGCAGCGAGGGATGGCTGGGAGGCATCCGCTTTCTTCTGCGTGGTTCCAGCTTGCTTTGTATCTGCTTGTGGGCATTGTTATTCCGGTCGCCATACGTACGCGGTTCGACGGCGCTCGCATCGCGCAGGAAGAGGCAGCAGTTGCAATTGTGGGCACATCCGTTGCGACGGTTTTGGTGTGGTCCATTATTAATCGGCTGCGCGATTATGCGAAGGCCAGACTGCTATCCTATGTGCTCCCAGTAAATTTCCTAGTCTTCAGCTCGTTGTCGCTGGTCCTGCTGGTCTTGAGGTTGCCGTACAATATCTCGATACTGTTGCTAAGCGCTGTAGCCATGACAGCTACAAGTTTCATGCTTATTGCGATTACCCGAGGCAATAGCCAGAGATACTGGGTGGTGCCTGGAGGGCGCGCAGCCGACACACTCAGCGGCTTGGACGAGGCGATAATACTGACCCCCGAGACACTGAGAGAGATAATTGGCCGCCGCATGAACGGATCGCTCGTCGCCGATCTGCATCACGCCCGCAGTGAGGAATGGGACCAGCTGATAGCGGAAGCAGCGCTAAGCGGCTTGCCGGTCTATCATTATCGCCAGGTTTGGGAATACACGACCGGGCAGGTCAAGATCGACCACCTGCGCGAAAACAATCTGGGCACGCTCATTCCCACTATCGCCTACATGAAGGCAAAGCGATTGATCGATATCCTGCTCGTGATCGTTCTGCTTCCTGCCTTGATCCTTATCCTCCCGGCCGTTGCGCTCTGGGTCAAACTCGATTCAAAGGGGCCCGTTTTTTACGTGCAGGAACGGGTCGGGATGCGTGGTCACCTGTTTCGTATGTACAAATTCCGGTCGATGCTTGCCGAACCGGTACGCGACCGTTCCGATCTGGAGGCCGCCATGACCCGGTCGGACGATGATCGAATTACCAGAGCGGGCCGCATCATCAGACGGTTCCGCATCGACGAATTGCCTCAGATACTGAATGTACTGAAGGGCGAGATGAGCTGGATCGGTCCGCGTCCAGAGGCTCTTCCGCTATCCCGGTCCTACGAAAAAGCCATACCGTTCTACAGGTATCGTCATATCGTGCGCCCGGGTCTCACTGGCTGGGCGCAGGTCAATCAGGGGCATGTTACCGATCTCGACGAGATCGACGACAAGCTTGGTTACGATTTCTATTATATCCGTCACTTCTCCTGGTGGCTCGACGCATTGATTTTCCTGAAGACCTTTCGCGTTATTTTCGGAGGCTTCGGGGCGAAATGAATGGGTCGGAATGGCGCGGTGCTGTGCCAGCAGCAGTTTCAAAAACTCTTTATGCGCAGGTAACAATGCGGGTGAATTACCGAGATTCGCGGATTTAGGTGACCTCACCTGCAACGGGCAGTCCTGGGATGCCGTTCCATCGGTATGTACAACCTTGAGGCGAACCAGCGTAGAAACTATCCGGATGCGGTGGTCTATCCGAAGGACATCATCACAGTGGAAGTAGCTGCACGTCGGCGGACGCTTGAGGCATTGACGTGA
>NZ_BTGS01000025.1:0-11295 GCF_042851395.1 Altererythrobacter sp. MTPC7
ACTCCTTCTGCTCGTTAAGGATCACCGTCATCCAAGAGCGGAACCAGTCGAGGTAGCCCTTCGGGTTCGAACGTGGCCAGTCGGCGCTATGCCTGCGATAATGGTCGTGCTCATTGTCGGTAATCGCGATGGCGGTATTCGCGCGCGATGCATCGCGCTGAGCGTCCAAGAGGAGCTGGCGCGTATCGGCCCCGTTGGGCACGGCGGGAACAACGTCCATATGGAACTGCGCGCCATCGGCATAACGAAGCGTCCAGCAGCGCCGACTCTCCTCAAGCGGCTTGGTCATACTCTGCGATCGGCGATAAAGCTCGAGCTCGACCCGTACCATTTCCTTCAGCTCGGCCTGCGTCACCTGGCCCTTGCCGAGCCGGATCAGTTCGCAAACCGCATCGATATCGTATTCTTCTCGGGAATGAAGGGGCTTGATGACCGTTCCGAGCGCGAACGAACCCTGGACATAGACGGTCGGATCGTAGGCAGTCAGCGTAGAATTGTCCCGGTTAAGCCAGGAGCCTACCGACTTGTAGCTAGTTTCCGCCTGCTCGTACCTAGTCTCATCGACCGCAAGCTCCTCGACAAGCGCTTCGATATAACGACGGGACAGGATATTCGGCTGTTCGTTCATAGGGCTCTCGACTTAAGACATTCTACTTTTGTTCTAGGAAGCGACGGTGCGCCATTCAAGGTGCGCGGTCCGTTTTTACCAGTGCGGCAGCTGCGCAAGGAAGCTGTACGGCCATAGGGTTTCGGGCCTGAAATTTAGTGGGGCGCTACTCGTGGATGATCGACTCAGTCCGCTATTTCGCGCGTCAATTCTTGCGACCGCCGAAATGCCTGCATCACGCTGCGAAGGAGAATGACACTCATTCGTTCGATCAGAAGCTGGTTGTCTTCGACGATTCGATAGTGGGCACTGCCTCGGATCGCATGACACAAGGCGAGATCGCTTGCGATGACCTCGTGGTTGGTTCCTTCCTGCAATTCATCGTGCCAGGCCAAATCGATCGCTCCTTCCGCAAAGGCGCGCTCGCGATAGTCATTGCTTTTCAGCAGTCGTCCAACCGCTGTCGACGCAGGCCATAATTGCTTGAATTTCTCGTAGAGCTGGCGTTTGGGATGCTCGGTCACCGGTTCGAGCAGAGCATCGACAATATGCTCGACGCTCAGCGCCATCCCCTGCAGGTCGCTACGCAAGCCCGCCATCAGGTTCGCATCGCTCGAAAACGCGCGCTCGTTCAGCGACCGCCAGCGCCAGTAGAATTCCAGCATATCGAGATGCTCGACGAAATCGAGGAACTGACGCACCTCGTCTTTTGTGAAGTCCGCGGTGAGGATGGCTCCCGGCGTCGCAAAGCCCTCCAGAATGCGCTGCGCGTCCTCACGCCACTCCGTCGCCCAATCCTGGAAAATAACGCGAAGCGTCGGTTTGAAATGTCCGGTGACGCGCCCGACATCGTCGAACAACCGGTCCACCGGGACGTCTTTGAGGTACCGCGCGAGCCAGGTCGCATCGGCGATAAACCGCTTATAGGCCTTCGCATGATTGTCGCAGCCGATCCTGTGCCAATGGTCCCAGCGCTGGCTCAGATACTTCAACAGTTCAATGATCTGCGGATAGGAGACCTGGTAACGCTCGCGACAGAGCCTACCCAGGGCGACGGTTCGGCGCTCCATTTCGTCGCGCTCATCGTCCTCAATGATCCGCCGGCCACTAGCGTTCCTTAGGACGAAATATTCGTTGAGATGCTTCTCCTGCGTAAACCACACGACTGCGTCCAATTGCCGTTCGAACTCGGCAAATTTGCGCAAGGCTCGGATCGGTTCGAAACTGGTGGAAGCGCGCCAGTGCTCCGGGACCTCCGCCTCGATCCAGTTCCAACCATCCGTATTGCCGGTGAAATGTACCCCCATCCGCTGGCATTCTAGAATTAGCAGCAGCTGCCATGACGAATAATAGGTAACGACCGTATCCGCCTTGAAGCGCACGTCTCCATTCTGTTCGCCAACGCGAACCTTGAAGTGGTCCCACGTCACAAACTTTCGCCGCTTGGGGTACTGAATGAATTGCCGCCATTCCCGATTGGGATGGTCCAGGGGATGGGGATGGTCGAGCGGATCAGCCCGCTGGCGACGAAGATTGGCGTTCTGCCTAGCTTCTTCGAGAGCGCAGGCTGCATCCCAGCGCTCGCCGTCGGGCTCTCGCGTGCCAACAGGCTCCCAGCCATATCGTTCATCGTCGAACCATCGCCGCTCGATCTCATCGGGATATCTCAGTCGCAGGCGCGGTATGAGAATGCGTTCGCGCTCGAGATACTCCATCGTGTCCGGAGTTGGACGGTGGTGGAGGATGCGCATCTTTGCGACCTCGCCGATAAACTGTTTCAGCTCCAGATACCGATCAATACGCATCTTGTTTCCTTGTTTGAAATATATATGCTATTATCTAACAAAACGAAAGGAGCTTTGCAGGATGGACAGCGTAAAAAATCGTATCATGCGGCGCGTTCGCGCAAAGCGGCGTGGCTGGGTCTTCACGCCGTCCGACGTCGCGGATCTAGGTTCGCGGGGCGCGGTCGATGTCGCTCTTCAGCGGCTCGTCGATGCCGGCCAGGTCCGGCGCCTTTCTCGCGGCCTTTACGATTATCCGAAGCGGCATCGCAGGCTTGGACTATTGAGCCCTTCGGCAAGAGATCTTGCCAAGGCGATCGCGCGCAAGAATGGCGTGAAGATCGGTCCTTCCGGTGCAGCGGCCGCTAACAGGCTTGGGCTTTCGACCCAGGTCCCGATGAAAACCGTATTTTCGACCGATGGGAAGTCTGGAAGCCATGATGTTGGTGGGAGAACCATCATGTTCAAGCGCTCGCGCGCGCCGCTCATCAAGGACGGGTCGGGTCCGGCCAATACGGCGATCCAGGCGCTTTCTCACGTCGGGAAGGGCGGTGTCGACAGAATTGTCATCCAGCGGATCGCCGGCTCGCTCGCGGACAAGGATGTCGACCAGATGGTCAATGCGCGACCCCAGATGTCCGGGTGGATGAGCGATACTGTGATAAAGATCGCCGAGGCGCATGATGGATGACTTCGCTCGCCTCGAAACCGGCGAAAGGCGCGAGATCATCGAGGAGTGTGCAGCCCGGCGCAACACGAGCGAAACGGTCGTCGAAAAGGATTTCTGGGTCTGCTGGACGCTGCGCCGGCTCATGGATGATGCTGAGCTGGCGCCATATCTGACGTTCAAGGGCGGGACGTCGCTTTCCAAGTCCTACAATATCATCGAGCGGTTTTCCGAAGACATCGACCTGACCATCGCGCGTGATGCGCCTTGCGTTCGTGATGGCGCGTCGCCGCTTGACGATGAGATAAGCAACAAGGAGCGTGGTCGACGCACGGAGACGCTCAAGTCAAATGCACAAAGGTTCGTGCACGAAGCTGTGGCGCCTCGGCTCCGACAGGCGATTGAGGATGTGCTCCAAGGCGGGGAAGGCTGGAAGCTTGAACCCGATCCGGATGACAATGACCGACAAACCCTGCTTTTCGTCTACCCGCCAACGAGCGGCTATGGCCTCAGCTACGGAAACGACTACGGCGGGCGTGCCGATGCGGACTACATCAAGCCCCGCATCAAACTCGAATTTGGCGCGAGAGGCGATCCGGATCCGAGCGAGATCTTACCCCTGTCGCCCTACATCGCGGAGGAATTTCCGGATTTAATGCCCTCTGCGCAAGTGAAGGTGCCGACGCTCGCCGTGGAGCGCACTTTCTTCGAAAAAGCCACTATCCTGCACGCGCTCGCGCATAACGGCCGTCTGCGCCCAGCCATGTCGCGCCATTATTACGACACCTTCATGCTGGCTCGAGCGGGCATTGCTGCGCGCGCAGCAGCCGACCCAGCGCTTCTTGCATCGGTGGTCCGGAATAAAAGCCTAATGTTTCCCGACAAGAAGGCGTCTTACGAGACGGCAAATCTTTCGGGCCTCACTCTGTTGCCGCGTGACGAGGACCTGCCGGAGCTGCGCAAGGACTATGCTGCGATGGAAGTAATGTTCGCTGGCGCTCGCCCGAAATTTGACGAACTCGTGGAGGGCCTTGCCGAATTGCAAGGGCAATTGCGTGATCAAGGCGTTAGTGGGGATAATGCCTGAAGCAACAAGGAGCGAAGCACTTCCGTTTACCACCCAGAGCCGACATCGCTCCTGTTGAGTGGGAACCCGAAAAAGCGCCTGCCATAATCTCTTGGGCGACCATCAACAGTCGTGCCGAATCAGCTCGACGAGAACCGCTTCGCAAGCCGCGCGCTGGCCCCGCTTTGTGCGGCAAGCCTCGCCCCGTAGCGCATGACCGTTGCTGGATCGCGCCAGCGATAGGCCTGCATAATCGCCGGTAACCCCTCCCCGGCCGCAAAATTGTCCTGCGCTACCCCGACGCGGACCGAATGGCTCGAGATGTCGCTAACCCACTGCTCGAGCCGTTGTTCGCTCATTTCACCGAGTAAGCCCTTGGCGTGCGCGGCGCGGACAAGCCTGCGATAGATCAGCGTGATGCTGTTGGGGTGCAGCGGACGATTGCCGACCCGGCTCACCGATCCGTCGAAATGCACCTCCACCCTTCGCAGCAGCGGTCCCGAGTGGATATCGGCCGCCTTTTTCCAAGCGCGGATCGCCTGCATCGTCGCCGGGGACAGATAGGCATAGGCCCCCTCCCCTTCGGCATCGGTCTTGCTCGAGGGGATGAACAGCACCCCTGCCCCGCCCTCGCCCGCCTCGATATGATCGATCTCGGTCGCCACCAGCTCGGAACGCCGACAGGCGGTGTCGTAGGCGACCCGCAGCAGCGCCGCATCGCGCAGGCCTAGCCAGTCGCGCCGACAGGCCTTCAGAAGATGCGAGAGACACACGCCCGTAGGTGGTCCGTCGAGGTCGGCGATATCGCCCTTGTAGCGTATCCCCTTAGCTTGGCGCTGGCGGGTGCCACGCGCACGGCGCATGGCCTTCAATTCGAGCTTGACCAGCGGCGCCGCGGTGGGGTCGGTCAGCCCCGCCATACGATAGGCCATGCCGACATGGACGAGATAGCGCGCAATCGTCGCGGGCGCGCGCTTCTTGATCGGGGTGCGCAGCCGTCGCTCGGTCTCAAGGCCGCCAAGCGCCCTCACCCATTCGGCTACGAGTTTCGCATCCGCGTCCAGCGGCCGCACCCCGTTTGTGCTGCACCATGCATTCCATAAGTTAAGGTCCGCGAGGAACGCCCGCTTGGTGTTGGACGACCACGCGCGTGCCGCCGCGTCGATCATGGCAAGATCGACTGCCGTTTTAGCCTCGGCGAGCGCGGCGACGGTCGCGGTCACGGGCTCGCCCTCGCGATCAGCAAGTCCCTTCGACCCAAGCGCGGGAACGCCGTTCGCAGCGGTTTCTAGGCCCATTCGATGGATTTGCGGCAATTTTCACTGGCTGTCTAGTGTTGATAAGCAGGCATTATCAGTACTGCGCCTCATGCGTGGTGGACTGAACACTGTTTTTCACGCTACTATTGCCATATGCCACGCCCGGTTCTTCCTCTTTGCGCGCTACCCTGGTCGCCCGATCTGGTTAGCGAGTTTGGTCGGACGATGGCCTCGATCGCTCGCCTTGACGCCCGGATATCAGCCAGCCCCATCGCCCCCGCCTGGATGCTGCGAGCCAGCTGGACCGGCTACGCCACAGCTCTGAGGCTGCAGCAGCACGAAATCGAGGAAATCGACGTAATTTCACATTTCACAGGCGTTTCGATCCCTGGCCGTCCCCCCGTTGCCACCGCGGGCGATCCGTTCGGCGCCTGCGCCGATGTGAACCGGCGAAGTTTGAGTCCGGGCACTGAGCGAGTTTGACAAACAAGCCGTTAGATAATGTCCACTGCTTACTTCTAACACACGCAACAACGCTCTAGCTCAATGGGAAACGTGCAAGCCCGTGGCGATAGACGGTTATCGTCTCGAGAGAATTTCAATACGTTTCCTCTCAATTCTTGTGCGATCTTCCTCAGCGTCTTCGATACGCCTTTGCGTTCGGTCAAGATCACCTTGCTCCCTTTCGAGCTTGGCTTGAGCGCGTTCCAACCGCCGCTGTGCTTCGGTTACTTCTTCGCGATCATCGAGGATGCGTGCGCGCAAGCTCGCCAACCGCTTTTCTAATTGTTCCGCATCGCGGTTGAGCCTTGCCCATTCGCGCTGCTGCCTCTCCGTCAAACCGGATGGCGCTTCGACGACAATAGAGGGAGTTTGGGGCTCTGCATCCTGCGCCAAGGCGGGGGCATTCACAATCAACAAGGCAGAAGAAAGAAGTAGAAAACAGGGCTTGGTTGGCATGTCATTCCTCAACGTATGTAAATGAGAACGTACTGCTTGGAATCGGTCGGTCTATGCGTCAAGCTGCTCGTGCCCGAGGACAATCCTTATTCTTCGGGCATTCCCAAGATATCTCGCGCTGATCGAACACTTGCCTCTTCGGCACTTTCGCACCCCTGCCCGGCCATGTAACCCTTGAGAAAGCTGCGCCGAGCAACACCTGCATAAATGGCAGCTTCCCAGCGTTTTTGTTCAGCACGGGCTCCTGAAACGCGTCTGACTATGCCACGGAATGGAATCATCCCTCCGAGCACATCGCCTCCGGCCCGAAGACCACGATTTACCAGGCCTGCTCTTTTGGCAGGCTCGTTAGCATCGGGGCCTAAGACCTCGTTGAGGCGCGCGACCTCAGTGCGCAGGGCGTCACACCCTTCAACTTCGCTTAGGTTGTAAGGCTCTTCTTGCGCGAGCCTTAGAATGAGCGGAATCTCTCTATTGCGCAGATTTAAGTCGCTGAGCGGCTGAGTAACCGCATCGACTGCATCTTCGCCAACGCTGTCCTGTCGCTCGCCGCTTTGTCCCAAGGTTGGTGCGGCTGAGAATGCTAGTGAAACAGCGACTAGACAAGTTATGGTGCGCATAGATCGACTCCTTCGTCACAGCGTTTAGGCTGGTTTTTTCAAGTGAGGCGACAGAGGTCGAGGGGGTTAACCGGACCCCTGCCGCCCGACTGCGTTTCTATACCCGAAGGGCTCTTTTGCCGCAGCCTTACTTCTTGGCCTCGCCCGTCACGCCCTTCGGCATCACCGAAGCAATCGAGCGGGAGAGTTTGCCAGCGAGATCACGAGCGCCATCCGTTGCCTTGTCGCCAAGCTCTTTCGCCTGGTCGCTCAGATCGGCAGTATCGATGTTGGCGGCGCGTTCGCGCAGCTCGGCAACCTTGTCGGAGCCTTCCTTGCGCAGTGCCGCTACATCAATTGAGGAGACGCCCTTGGAAATCCGATCCACTGTTTCGCTCGCCTTTTCGCGTGCTTCGTCTGCTGCATTTGAAAGCCGCTTGCCGATTGAAGCCGGTGCTTCAGGCAGCGGACGCGCGAAGTCATCAGCCATAGCGCTAAGCAATTCGGTGAGCTGCTTTGGTTTCACCTTCGCTGCGCGCGAGGCGGCAAGAAGCGCATCGCTCAAAGACCCCTTACGACCCGCAAGGCCTGCAAAGAACGTCTCTCCAAGCTGCTTCGCCTTTTCGGGCGATAGCTGCAATCTCTCGGCGACAGCCTGAATGTCGATGATCGGCTTGGCCTCAGATGATTTAGGCATGAAATTCTCCATTTTGCTTTTTGATTTTGACGTGTGGAACGGCGGTCTTCACTCGGGTTACGGCACGCTTGAGCTCGTCCTTGCGGGTAAGGCTGGCGATCTCGCACGTGGTGAAACCCAGGAACATGATGGCTCCGTGAACGAGGAAATGAATGATGTCGGGACGCTCGATCATGGCCACAGTGAAGGAGGCTAGGCCTGCGAAAAACATTGCCGTAGCCGCAAAATTCGTGGTGGCCCGATTTCCGGTTGCCATGCTGAATGCAAGCAATGATCCAACCGCAACCCAAAGAGCTGCAATGCAGTTCCCAAGGACATTCGTTTGCAGTCCCGTCAGGTCCACGACATAGGATGGCGCAGTGATTTGGACGACGCCAAGACCCGCCAACAGGGCAGCGCTTGAAAGTGCCGCATGATCCACCGCAAAGCCGCACATTGGTTGCGCGATAGCTTTGGCATTGGTTTGCAACATTTTCGTTGTCTTGGTCATCGTCTCTCTCCTTGGTCGGCGCTTATCAAAAGCGCCGGGTTTCTTCTCCGTCGTCTCGTATTTCTTGCTTCTTGCGCGCTTCTGCTGCGTTCGCCTTGGCAAAGTGCAATTCGCGCTTCAGTTCTGCCTTGTCAGTGAGCCGTGCCAGCCCGCTATTGACCAAGCCGGTGATCGCAATGCCGCCATGTATGAGCAGCGGGATCATTTCACCTTGGTGGAGCATGGTGGCCGCAACGCCTGTCAGCCCTGCGAGCATCAAAAACTCGGCTGCAAAGATGGTCAGCACCCTAATGCGGAATAGACCGCCAAAAAACAGCAAGCCTCCGAACACGATCCACTGGAGCGCAATGATCTGCGCAGCCAGTCCGCTTTCAAAGCCCGTCATGGGATTGACGAGAAGAGGAGCGAAGAGCTGGGTGAACCCAAGCCCAGCGACGAGCATCGCCGTGGCTGCTGCAACGTGATCAACTGCGCCGCCTTGCTTCGCCGGCTTTAGCGTCGACGGCTCAACAAGGGGCTGGATTTTGTTACGTTTAGCAAACACTTCTTCTCTCCTCTCATTCCTTTCTTAGCGGCGGGCCTGACGCTGGCTTGCGCGCTCGGCATCAGCCATCATCGCGCGGCCTTCATCGATCTTGGCCTGAGCCACATCGACGGCCTCTTGTGCATTGGCCTGGCGACGCTGGGCACGGCGCAGTTCTTTCGCGCCTTCTTCGCTGCGCTCTTCAAACCGCTCCCAGTCCTTTGCGACCTCTTCGACCTGCTTGGCCCAATCGCGTGCATCACCGGCATCGGTGAAGAACGGACGAGACGTCAGGCTTTCAAACGAAGACTGCGCATTCTCGGCACGGCTCATTGAAGTGTCGCGCTTGTCCTGTGCTTCAACGACGGCTGCGCTGTAACGGACGAGGTCACGCTGAGCGCGTTGCAGATCGCGAAGGCCTTCGGCTTCGCGGCTGTTGCCGCGATCCCAGTCACGCTGGTGCTCGGCGGTCACAATAATTTCGGCAGCGATTTGCTGGTCTTGCGCGAACGCAACCTGCGGGGCTGCGAGCGAAGCAAGAGCAAGGCCGGATGCAATCAGAAAAGTTTTCATCGGGTATCTCCTTTGGTTCGATGGAGAGCCGTCTAATCCCGATTTTGAATCTTGAGAAACGCGATTGTCAGAAGTTTATTTTCGTATTATCCGAATTTAATGGATATCACGACCTTTCAGACCTTCCTCGCCGCTGCCGCCACAGGTAGCTTCTCCGGCGCTGCGCAGCGTGTGAACGCTTCGCCCTCAAGCGTGACCGAGCGCATCAAGCAATTGGAGTACCGTCTCGGTACGAAGCTCTTCATTCGGGACAAGCGCGGCTGCCAGCTCACGCCCTCCGGTGAGAAGTTTATGGCCCCAGCGCGTCAGGCAGTACGCGCCTGGGAAGTGGCCAGGCACGAAGTATCCCTGCCGGAACGGTTTGAACGCTCGCTGTCATTTGGGGGGCAGTACTTCCTTTGGGATCGCTTGCTTCTTGGATGGTTAGATGAAGTACGCGACGCTATCCCTGATCTGGCGCTTCGCGTCACTGCCGGTGCTTGGGCAAGGCTCAACCGCGACTTGGCTGAGGGCGAGCTGGATATGATTGTTGTCCACGATCCGGTCTTTCGCCGTGATATCAGTGCGGAGCGTCTGTTTGAGGATCAGCTCGTCCTAGTCACCGCAGGTAATCCAAAGAACTGGAAAGAGGATTTCGTGCGCATTGATTGGGGCCGCTCGCTTGGGCTTGAGATCGCCTCACGGCTCGGCATTGCGCCGGAAACAGGCTTGGTGCTCGATCTAGGCCAGCGCTCGGCACGTTGGCTGATCGCCAACAAGAAGTCCGGCTACATGCCTGAGTATCTTGTGACACCGCTACTGAATGCAAACGAGCTGGTGATCATCGACAATGCTCCCAGCTTCGACTTTCCGGCCTATGTATGTTGGCGCGATGATTTGGATGCAGAACTGGCAGCCGAGATCGTCTTGAACCTGCAAGGTTTCACGCCTGGTTAGCTTGGAGTCAAACTAGGCTTCTCAGCATGCACAAGAGAGCCAATCTCTGAAACGATATCGCTCTCGATTGTTTGCAGGTTTGCAGAACCACCATCGACATTGATCTCAACTTGGTATTTCCCGAGCTCAGTGGTGCTAAACCTGACCTCCACTGAATCTCGCTTTGTGGATTCGGGTGATCCGCCCCCATGTTGCTGAAGAATTTTCTCTGTTGTCGATTTGAAGCGCTCGTGCATTGCGAAGATGTCGACGTCTGCATCAAAGACCATCGTAACGCGGTGGTGCTTGAAAGCGGAAGCCTTTGGTTGCACCCTCACCGTGTTTAAGAACAGCAAACTGTTTGGAAACGCGATTTCGCGGCCAGTCGGCACACTGGAGTGTTCGTCTGGATCAAATTCCTTCAGTCTTGTGCCAAGCAGATTATAGTCGAGCACCTCACCTCGGACTGATCCAATCTCAATCAGATCGCCGACCGCGTAAGCCCGCGTAAAAGTGCGGAGCATTGAGCCCGAAAGGCATAGGATTAGTTCTTTCGTCGCAATGACAATCGCTACGGCGACAGCCGTAAGCGAAAGCGCAAATGTCCTGAGTTGAGGAGCCCAGATCATTACTAAACCGACTGCGGCTATGAGAACGAGCGCGTTCCTGAAATTGGCCGCCCAGCGCCGAGCGGCCTGATCGGACAACTCATCTCCTCGTTTGAGGCTCCTTGCGACGAACAACTGGGCGACGACAAGTGCCAACAGTAGGGCGACGGAAGCGAGAATATCGGCAAGAATGGGTTCGAGTTGCATCTGAAGCGGCATGGAATAGCTATCGCCAAAGTAGCCTTCAAAAGTCAAGAACTGATACCGAGGCCTATATGTTTGGCTCGTTGGGCAGAACCTTATTGGCTCATCTTTACCTGCCGAACGAGGTCTGGCTAATACTACAGGTCATGACTGAATGGCTTAACTCAATGGAAGGCTGGCTGAGCCACCCTCTTGTCGCGGACTTTGGTACGGCTCTGATCGCAGTCGTCCTTGGCCTGATCATCATCCGTATCCTGCAAGGCTTTGCAGTGCGCTCGATCGCGCAGACTGACACGCGCTATCGGGTGAGGAAGTTCATCGGATTGGCAGGCTATGTTGTCCT
>NZ_BTGS01000026.1:0-11292 GCF_042851395.1 Altererythrobacter sp. MTPC7
ACGATGCAGGTCGCGGGTTCGAATCCCGCCGGGTCCACCAAATGCGGGCCCGTAGCTCAGCGGATAGAGCGGCGCCCCTCGGGGCAACGTCTTACCCAAACCTCGTCGCCGTGAACCGAGTATCAATTAACGCTGGCGGATGCCGGTGGGACTACATGGGTAGAGCGCCTGCGAAAGCAGGAGGTCGGCGGTCCGAGTCCGCCCCCGGGCAACCGGAGTAGCTCAGTAAAGCGTCTCATCAATCACTCGCCGCCAGCACCCCGCGCTCACGCAGCGAAGCGATAGTGCAGAATTACATCAGCGCTGGCGAATACCGGTCGGGACTACATCGGTAACCAGGCGGTTCGAACCCGTCCCTGCATGGCAACATGCGGAGAAGTCTCGCCAAAACTTGTTGCCAGCACCTATGAAGAAGCATGAGGAGGTCGCGATGACCCAGACGACGTATGAATATCAGGACGTGGAAGGCGGGTCGCCGATCAAGATGTGGACCCGCGGCGTTCCCGTTGACGACAAGGCGCGCGAGCAGCTGACCAAGGCGGCGAAGATGCCGTTCATCTTCAAGCATGTTGCGGCCATGCCCGACGTGCATGTGGGGATCGGCGCGACCGTCGGCTCAGTAATTCCGACCAAAGGCGCGGTGATCCCGGCTGCGGTCGGCGTCGACATTGGCTGCGGCATGATGGCCGCGCGCACCTCGCTCGTCGCGAGCGACCTGCCGGATAACCTTGCCGGTATTCGCTCCGCGATCGAGGCGGCGGTGCCGCATGGCCGCGATGTCGGGCGCGGCAAGCGCGACAAGGGTTCGTGGGGCGATCCGCCTCCGGCCGTGGTCGATGCCTGGGCAAAGCTCGCCGAACGGTTTGGCCGGATCGTCGCCAAGTACCCGCGGCTCAAGAACACGAACAACCTCGTGCATCTGGGGACGCTGGGAACCGGCAATCACTTCATCGAGCTGTGCCTCGATACCGAACAGCGGGTGTGGGTTATGCTCCACTCGGGCTCGCGCGGGGTTGGCAATGCGATCGGCACGTTCTTCATCGAACTGGCCAAGCAGGACATGCGCAAATGGCATATCAACCTGCCTGATCAGGACCTCGCCTATTTCCCGGAAGGGACGGACCATTTCGACGATTATGTCGAAGCGGTCGAATGGGCGCAGGACTTCGCAGCGCTAAACCGGCGCGTGATGATGATGCATGTGCTCGATGCACTGCGGAGCCAGATCGCCAAACCGTTCGATGCCGAATGCGAAGCGGTGAACTGCCATCACAACTATGTGACGCGTGAAAACCACTTCGGCGAAAACGTGCTCGTTACCCGGAAGGGTGCGGTGCGGGCGGCGAAGGGTACGATGGGCATCATCCCCGGATCGATGGGGGCGAAGAGCTTCATCGTGCGCGGGCTCGGCAATGCCGAGAGCTTTGACAGCTGCTCGCACGGGGCGGGGCGCGTGATGTCCCGCACGCAGGCGAAGAAGCTGGTGACGCTCGACGAGCATATCGCCGATACCGCCGGTGTCGAATGCCGTAAGGACGAGGGCGTGATCGATGAAACGCCCAAGGCCTACAAGCCGATCGAAGCCGTGATGGCCGCGCAGGCCGATCTGGTGGAGATCGTCCATACCTTGAAGCAGGTGGTGTGCGTGAAGGGGTAACACCCTTCACGCCGCCGTTGGGAGGTTCGCATGAAGGGCAAGTTCCATTGTCGCGGTTGTGGCCGTGCGCTGACCGGTGAAGTTACTGTTCAATCGCTGAAAGATCCGGGCGTTCAGAATCCCGATTTCATCGATCAGCGGCCTGTCTGCGCCGAGGGAAGCGGCTTCAAATCTTACGAACCGCTCCAGCGTTCGCATGACTCGAGCAACCCGGCTGCTTTGGAATTTGTGCCGCAGTATTGGCTCAACCCAGCAGATTTCGAAGCGACCGGGAAAATTACCAGCAAGCGTGGCCGCACAAATGGCTGTTGCGGAATGGACGGCTGCGACGGCCCCAACATCGAATGCCGCGAGTGCGGAACCGAGATTGGAACCAAGCAGTCCGATTGTTGGACGCCGCTCATATTTGTTCCGGACCCAGACAATACCGAATTCCGAAAGACTGAAACATGATCACGATCGACGGCTCCGAGGGTGAAGGCGGCGGACAGGTGTTGCGGTATTTCGCAGCCCTGTCGCTGCTAACCAACGAGCCATTCACCATCCACAACATCCGCGGAGGCAGGGCCAAGCCCGGCCTGATGCGCCAGCATGTCACCGCGCTGGAAGCAGCCTGCGCGATCGGCGGAGCGGAATGCTCCGGGTTGACGGTTGGTGCCAGCGAACTGACCTTTCGGCCCGGCAGCGTCACGCCGGGCGAATATCATTTCGCCGTCGGCACCGCCGGTTCGACCGGGCTGGTGCTTCAGACCGTGCTGGTACCGCTGATGTTGGCCGATGAGCCGTCGAAACTGGTGATCGAGGGCGGGACGCATGCGATGGCCGCACCGCCTTTCGAATTCCTGCAAAAGACGCTGCTGCCGGTGCTGGAGCGGATGGGTCCAAGGATTTCCATCACGCTTGAGCGCCACGGTTTCTTCCCGCGCGGTGGCGGGCGCATCGTCGTGGATATCGATCCAGCGCCATTGCGTCCGATCGAATGCGTAACGCGCGGCGCATTCAAGGCTGGCAAGGTAGAAGCGCTGGTTGCCGGAATTCCGTTCGATATCGCTGACCGCGAACTGAAGGCGGCGCGCAAGGTGCTTGCCGAATGGCCGGACGAAGCCTTCGCGCCCGTGCAACTCCCGGCTGAAAATGGCCCGGGGAATGCCCTGCTCATGGAAGCCGAATTCGAACATGTCACCGAAGTCATGTCTGGCTTCGGCAAGCTTGGCGTGCCTGCAGAACGCCTGGCAAAGACAGCGGCGAAGCGGATGGCGGGCTATCTGGCGTCGCAAGCCTTTGCCGGGCCTTACCTGCAGGACCAGCTCTTGCTGCCGTTCGCAATGGCAGGCCGTGGAGCGTTCACCACAGTCAAGCTCAGTGAGCATACCCGCACCGCAGTGAACCTGATCGAACGATTTTCGGGAAGGGGTTTTCGCTTCTCGGAAACCACCGATGGAGCACATCTTGCGGAGGTTTGCTGACCGGCGCGAATGGGGCCGATTGCTGAATGTCTGCTTGTAGGGGAATGAGCGTGAAAAGCCGTCATTCTGCTAACGACCCATTGCAAGACAGAGCCGTCGAAGATTCTGATGCCTGAAAGCGGACCTTGCACAGTCATAGAACCCTTCAGGACTGGCACCGAGGCAACACCTTCGCTTTCAGGTGAAATATCGAGCCATGAAAGTCAGGACGGCTTCCTCTGCGACCCTCTCGCATTCCTCTAAAGGTACCTTATCGCGCTCTGCGTAGAGACGAGGATCCCATATTCCGACCTTGCACATCTCGGACAGTTGTTGAGCAGCGATCTTTGGGTCTGTGCAAGAGACCTCTCCGCGATCACGCCATAACTCAATTAGCTCGCTGACCTGGTCTGTGCCCCGCCGCGGGCCGTGCTGCATGAATGTCGAACTCCCGAGGGGGAAGCGCTCGTACCCGCCAATACAAATTCGGCACAGCTTCAACACGTCATCATCTCGGCCAAACATGATGGTAAGCCGCTGCGCTAGGAGCTTGATTGCTTCTTTCGCCGGTAGATCACGGATGGATGGGGGCAGGATTGCGTCGCGCGTTTTCGTGAGAGCGTCCTCCACCACTGCTACATACAGTGAGCTTTTGTCGCGAAAATGATTGTAGAGGGTCGGCTTGGCCACCTTCGCTTCGCGCGCAATTTCCTCCATGCTCGCACCATCGAAGCCTTCGCGCACGAATACGCGCTGAGCGCCTGCGAGAATGTCCTGACGCTTCTTTGATTTGCGTTCGGCGCTCATTGGCAAGGCACACTATTGGGGCGGCCGCGTCCCTCATGACGTTGGCTACCTCGAGCCCTTGATTCGGGCTTTTGAACCAGTTGGTTCAATTTAATGCTGACTCCAAGCATCATGCAAAGGGCTTCTGAAAAATCTTGGATAATATGAATAAATTCTGGAACAACTGCACCTTTTAGGCGCTTGGAGCACATAAATTTACTCATCAGTTCAATTCAGACTCGATTGGGGAAGTAGCCTTGTGACCAACCTACCCTGTCAAATTCGTCCCTTCAAAATGCGCCTCTTGCTTGCTCTAGCCATGGCCAGCACTTTGGCAGGATGCGCCAGCGTTGGGCCTGACTACGCACGTCCCCAACTGGAGGCTGAAAACACTGAATGGATTGATCGTACGAATGTTCCGGTAGCCGAAGAGGTGTTTATCGCGTGGTGGCGGGATCTTGGCGATCCAGAGCTAACACGCTTGATTGAGGCATCGCTCGAAAACAACCTATCTGTGCGTCAGGCTTTGCTTCGTGTCGAAGAGGCACGAGCGCGCCGCGCGCAAGTGAGAGCCGCCGGGTTGCCAAGCGTCTCGGCAGACAGCTCCGTGACCGTGCTTCAACAAAGCTTGAACGCCAATCCCGGCCTCGCCGACATCCCCGGCTTCGTGCGAGAATTCGAGGTCTATGACATTGGCGGTTCGCTCGCATGGCAGATTGACCTTTGGGGGCAAACCCGGCGGGCCGTTGAAGCGGGCGATGCGCGGGCTGAGGCGGCGATCGCAGCCGCCAACGGGGCACGTCTTGCAGTCGCGATTGAGACCGCATCGACCTATCTATCGCTTCGCGGGTTTCAAGAGGAGCGCGCTGCGCTCGCCGCGAGTGCTGCGGCGCAAAAAGAATTGGTCAGGCTTTCGCGCATTCAACTCGACAAGGGGCAGATCTCGCGCGCCGACCTGCTTCTCGTCGAGAGCGAACTTGCACGCATCGAAGCAGAGGTGCCAGCGCTGGACGTTGAGATTCGGGCAGCCGCCCTCGCGCTCGGCCCACTCACCGGAGGCCTTCCCGAAAAAGAAATTGCGCTCGCAGCCCAGCGAGAGTCTGTCCTTAGCCTTGCCGACATTCCGGTTGGGCTGCGTGCCGACCTTCTCCGCCGCCGCCCCGATATCGCTAGAACCGAGCGCGAGCTAGCAGCCCAGACGGCGGAGATCGGGGTCGCTAAAGCTGAACTGTTTCCGAAATTGAGCCTCAATATCGACGGCGGCTTTGCCTCGGCAATGGTCGACACGCTGTTTGATGGCAACAGCACCAACTACAACATCGTGCCGTTCCTTTCGTGGCGGATCTTTGATGGCGGGCGGGTTCGCGCAGAGATCAATCTTGCCGAGACTGAAGCAAAGCGAGCGGCTCTCGCTTACGAGGAAAGCGTCCTCAACGCGCTGACCGAGACGGAAACCGCCATTGCGCGATACGATCTCGCGCGCGAGGCACTGACACTAAGCGAACGCGCAGCCGTTCTCTCGTCCGAAAACTACCGCCTCGCACGCCTCCAATTCTACAAGGGCGCGATCGACCGCCTTCGGTTGCAAGAAGCCGAGCGCGGCCTTCGTAGCGCCGAACGAGGCAAAGCAATCGCATACAGACAAGCCAGCCTCGCCATGACCGGCCTCTACGCGGCCCTTGGCGGCGGCTGGCAAGCCATTCCCGACGGAGACAAATCGTGAAGAATTACCAGATGAAGAGGCCACGGTTGCTACTCGCGCTCGCCGCTGCAGGGATGCTCGCCGCCTGTTCTTCAAACGAGGAACCGAAGACCGAGCCACGCCCTGTGGATTGGCTTGAAGTCGGGGGCTCAGGGCAAAATGAAGCCTCACCCAATGTCGTTCCGGCCACGGTGCGCGCACGCGAAACCACGCAGGTTGCTTTCGAGGTTCCCGGACGGCTTGCCACGGTGCGGTACGAAATTGGGCAAAGCTTTTCGCGCGGCGCGCCGCTCGCGACCATCGAAAGCAACGAATATCGTCTCCGTGTCGCAGAAGCCGGTGCAGCTCTGGCCGAAAGCTGGGCGCGGCTTTCGCAGGCCCGGCAGGATCTGACCCGGCAGGAAGAATTGTTCGCCGAAGAAGCGACATCTGAAGCGGCTTTGGAGCGGGCGCGGGCGCAAGCCGGCAGTCTGCAAGAAATTTCGAAGGCAAACGCAGCAAGGGTGGGAATTGCGCGGGAATCTTTATCCGATTCCACTTTGCGAGCGCCCTTCGCCGGGCGGGTCGCAAGACGGTTGCTAGAACAAGGCGCGCAGGTCCAACCGGGGCAGCCAGTCCTCGAAATTGACAGCATGGGCATCGAGGTTTCCTTCAATGTGTCACGCGACTTGAGAGAGGGGGTCGCTGCTGGAAGTCAGATCACCGTCATTCTTGACCGCGATGGCGAGCGCATCGAAGTCCCGGGATCAATTACGGAGATATCGTCGCGCGCCGCCGGGATCGGAGCCTTTGAAGTGCTCGCCAGCGTGCCTTCCATGGATGGCGCCCTATTGCCTGGGATGGCTGTCGATGTTCGCATTGAGGATGCACCAGAGGCCGACACCAAAGAGAATGCCGCACGGGTGATTATTCCAATTACAGCCTTCAAGCCCACGGCAGAAAATCGTGGCGAAGTTTACATTGTCGACCCAGAAACGGGCAAAGTCAGCGCACGCGCCATCACTCTGGGCCCTGCATCCGGCGATCAGATCGTTGTAAAAAGCGGTCTATCTAAAGGCGACATAATTATGCGACGCGGCCTCGCTTTCGTGAAGCCCGATGAGACCGTCGCTCTGATTGGCTCCGGCGCAAAGCGCTACGCCCAATGAACGCATTAGCTAAACTCGGCCTGCGCTTCAGCTCGGGCATCTTTCTGATCGTTGGCCTTCTGATGGTTTTCGGCGTGATGAGCTATTTCAGCCTTCCCGCGCGCGAGGATCCGAAGCTCACCATCCGCGAGGCCGTGGTCGTCGTGCCCTATCCCGGTATGAGCGCCGAGCGCGTCGATACGCTGATCACGCGGCCGATGGCCGAGGCGATCCAGTCTATCCCGGAGATGAAAGAGATCCGGGCAACCTCGATGGAGGGCCAGTCAATCATCCATGCAGAGGTTGACTTCGGCTATCCTGACCTTGAGCAAATCTGGGACGAGCTGCGATCTAAAGTTGAGGAAACTCGTGATCAACTTCCAGAAGGCGCACTGACCCCGATCATCAATGATGAATTCGGCGATGTGTCGGTTATCACGCTGGCGCTGCAATCGGATGAGTTCGATATGTTCGAACTGGGCGATCTTTCCGATCATATTCGCGAGCAGATTTATACGATTGATGGCACATACAAAGTTGATGTGCTCGGACGTCCGGCCGAGCGAGTTTACATCGAAATGCCGAATGCCATGCTGGCGCAACTCGGAGTGTCTCTGGACGCTATCGCGCGGCAGCTTCAGGCGCAGAATATCGTCATTCCGGGCGGATCAGTAGAAACGGAAAGCCGCCGATTGTCGATTGAACCTTCGGGCAATTTTCAAACTCTGGCCGAAATAGAAAACGCGCTTATCCAATTGCCGCGTGGCGGCACGGTGAGCCTTGGCGACTATGCGCAAGTGAAGCGCACGCTTGATGATCCAGCTGGTGAGCGAGCCTATTTCAACTCTGATCCTGCGATCATTTTTGCCATCTCGATGAACCCTGATGTGAGCGTGCTCAATTACTCCGAGCGGGCCGTTCAACGCATTGATGAAATCCGGCAATCATTGCCCGCCGGTGTCGAATTGAACCGCGTCACGTACCAGGCTGAACCGGTTGAAACAGCGGTGTACGGTGTTTCGATCAACGTGTTGCAGACACTTGTGATCGTTCTGGCTGTCGTCATCCTGTTTCTTGGGATGCGGACCGGCTTGATCGTGGGTTCCATCGTGCCTGCTGTGGTCCTGACGACGCTTGCCATGATGGGGTTCTTTGAAATCCGCATCCAGCGAATGAGTCTTGCGACCATCGTCATCGCGCTTGGTCTGCTTGTTGATAACGGCATCGTGATCGCTGAAGATTACAAAAATCGCCTCGGCGATGGTGTGGACCGGAAAGATGCCGTCGGACAAACTGTGCGCGAATTGGCTTTGCCGCTCTTATCCTCCACCATCACGACGATCCTTGTCTTTCTTCCCTTGATGCTCGCGCAGGACGGTTCGGGAGAATATACGCGGTCAATTGCGCAGGTGATCCTTATTTCGTTATCCTCTTCGTGGTTCATCGCGATGCTGGTGACGCCTGTTCTTTGTTTTTGGTTTGCAAAGCCAGAGAGCGAGGAAAAAGAGAACTGGCGAAAGCGTAACGTCGACAAGGCATTCGGATACACACGCGGAAAATATGAAAGTCTGCTGAAATGGCTGCTTGCCCACAAGGCTTTGTTCCTCGGCGGGATCGTTGCCGCGTTTCTGCTCGCTGGCTTTGGAATGAGCACGGTGAAACAGGAGTTTTTCCCCCAATCAGACCGACCCGAGGTGCTGATCTACGCGGACTTGCCCGTGGGCACTTCCAGCGCGAAAACCAACGAGACGATGGCGGCTTTATCGCGCTTCTTGAACGAGAAAGAGCGTTATCCCGATGTCGATACGGTTGCCGCATATTCCGGCTTTGGCGGCCCGCGTTTTGTGCTGTCGCTCGCTCCCGTCGACCCTGCGCCCAATCGCGGGTTTATGGTGGTTCGCACAAAGGATGCCGCAACCCGCGATGCTTATGTGAAGGAATTCCGGCGCGATCTTGCAGCGGAGTTTCCCGATGTCCGCCTGCGCATTTCGTCCATGTTCCTAGGACCGAGCGACACCGCTATCCTTCAAGCGCAGGTCCGTGGGCCTGATAGCGACACTCTGATCGAAGCGGGCGATCGACTGGCGGATGTTTTCAAGAGCGTCCCCGGCACAATCGATGTGTTCTCCGACTGGAAAAATCAGACAACGCAACTTGATGTAACCGTCGATCAGGGCGCAGCGCGTCAGTCTGGCGTCACGTCGACCGACGTTGCGAGAGCTTTGTCGACCTACTTTTCCGGCCAGCCAATCAATGTGTTTCGCGAAGGCGATGACAATGTGCCCATCGTTCTGCGCGGAGCAGATCGCGAACGCACCGACCCCGCGCGTGTCGAGAGCTTGGTGGTATACCCGGCGAACGGCGGCTCGGCAGTGACTTTGGGTGAAGTTGCGCGGATATCCTTCGTTCCGCAGCCGGGGCGTATCCAGTCCGAAGACCTCATTAAAACACTGACGATTGAGGGGCGCCCGCTTGCGACGACACCGGAAGATATGATCGCGCAGATTCAGCCGCAGATCGATGGGCTTGAGGCAAGTTTGCCGCCAGGACACTTCATCGAATATGACGGGATCATCGAACAGCAAGCCGAAGGCAACGCCGAGTTATTTTCCACTTTTCCGGCAGTCCTCGCAGTCATCGTCATTCTGATGGTTTTCCAATTCAACGGCTTCAAGCGGACTGGCATCGTTCTGCTGATCCTCCCCCTGTCGATCATCGGAGCAGCTCTCGGCCTGATCCTGTTGAATGCCAGCTTTGGCTTTATGGTGATCCTCGGCCTGTTTGCGCTGATCGGAATCCTGATCAACAACGCCATTGTCCTGATCGATCGCATCGATATCGAGCGTGCCGAGATCGCCGAAGACGATGACTGCATCGACTATGATGAGGCAGCCCGCGATGCAGTCGTGTCTGCCTGTCTTCGCCGGTTCCGGCCAATCATGATGACGATGATCACCACAATTGTCGGATTGCTGCCCCTGATCATTGCACAGGACGTACTGTTCTACGGGATGTCAGCAGCGATTGCGGGCGGGCTGATTGTCGGAACCATCCTGACGCTGGGGGTCGTTCCCGTACTTTACACGCTGTTCTTCGACAGTGCCGCTGACCAGGACGATAGCACGCAGACGCGCGATGGTTGGCGAGCTTGGATCGCTGAGAGCTGGGCTTGGGTGAGGTCCAAATTTGCAGCTCTACGGCCCTCAAGCAGCAGCGGCTCTGAACAGCCATCAGCGTGATCACCGTTCCCTTCCCTCTCCAAACCCCGCTTCCAGCAAAGGATACCCCAATGCCAACAATTGAGAATTTCTTCGAATTTGCCGTCTGGCAGTTTGATGTAGTCCGACACGCTTTTGCATTCAGTGTCGCTGTCTTTCTTGCCGGTCTCGTTTATTTCGCGCTCACAGCGTATCAGACAGCGCCCGCCTATCGACTGTCTTCAATTATCAGCGCTGTCGTGATGGTCTCTGCCGCGCTCGAGCTGGGGCAGCTTTGGATGCTCTGGAACGCTGCGTTCGAATTCAATCCGGCAACGCAGACATTTGCCGTGGTTGATGGCCAGCGGTTCTCCAATGGCTATCGCTACATGAACTGGATAATCGACGTGCCGATGCTGATGACCCAGTTGGTAGTCGTTGCAGGCTTCACAGGCGCGGCGCTAGCGAAGAAGTGGGGGATGCTCACTTTCACTGGCATCGCGATGATCCTGACCGGTTATGTCGGCCAGTATTTTGAGCCTGCTGCGGCTGGAATTGAGGGCTACACGGGAGGTGAACAGCTCTGGATCTGGGGCGCCATCTCGACAGGCTTTATGGTGTGGATGATCCTCATTCTGGCAAATGCAGTTCGCAATCCGCAAGGTGAAGCAAGTGAAGACGTACGCCGGGGCCTCATCCGTTGTTTCTGGTTTTTGGTTATCACTTGGTCGCTCTATCCAATAGCCTATATGTGGCCCGTTTTTGATGCGAGTGCGAATGGAGTGGTGATCCGCCAGACGATCTACACCGTCGCGGATGTCACATCGAAGCTCGTCTTCGGCGTGATGCTCGGCCAAGTCGCGCTTCGCCGCTCAGCCGAACTTGGCTTCAAGGCCGCACAGGACGGGCTGATGGAGGCACCTGCAAAGGCCCACGCTTAGTCGTCAGGCGGAATGTCCCCCAATGGCTGCGATCGAACAGCAAACTTCGGTCGCAGCCCACTCCGGGCTACGCAAAAAATGCAACACGCCAGTGAACACCTAGCCAACGCCCACCGCCGTGTAAGGCTGAATGGCGGGACAACGTGCTCGCTTGCAATTCTTCCCACGCTGCAAGTGATTGCTTTGATTGCGCTCTCGTTGGGGGCGGCGTATCTGCCTGCAAGCGGTCCCGCATTCACGGCCCTCATCACGCTCGCCATACTTTTCGGCGGTCTTCCGCACGGCGCTTTCGACATACATATCGCTGCGCAGCGATGCGCAATGCGCTGGCGCGAAATCTGCATTTATCTTGGAGTCTACCTCGGGCTTTTTTTCGCCATGGCGGCGTTATGGTTTGCCTCTGCTGAACTCGCTCTCGTGCTTTTCTTCGCAATAAG
>NZ_BTGS01000027.1:0-9431 GCF_042851395.1 Altererythrobacter sp. MTPC7
TTTACCGCCGTTCACATGAGGTCCTGATGGGTGCATAACCGGGTGATGGTTTAACTTTGGATGCTGAGCGCCTATGTCCTTTATCGATCAGTTTCAACTCACGGTGCCTTTGATCCAGGCACCGATGGCAGGCATCTCGACGCCCTTGTTAGCAGCTTCAGTTTCCGAAGCAGGAGGACTTGGATCAATTGGAGTGGGCGCGACTGATGCGGCCGGTGCACGGGCGATGATTCAGGAGCTACGCAGCCACACGGCCCGGGCCTTCAATGTAAACCTGTTTGTCCACTGCAGGGCCAAGGCGGATCCCGGTCGCGAGGCGGCGTGGCTCGCATCGCTTGCGCCGGTGTTTGCCGAGTTCGACGCCAAACCACCGACGACGCTGCGCACGATCTACAAGAGCTTCGCCGACGATCCTGACATGCTGGCGATGCTGTTGGAAGTGGCGCCGCCCGTCGTCAGCTTCCACTTCGGCTTGCCCTCGGCTGATGCCATTTCGGCACTGCACGCACGTGGTGTCTTTTTGATGGCAACCGCCACCAGCCTTGAGGAGGCACGGGCGATAAAAGCGGCAGGCATCGACGCGATCGTCGCGCAAGGCATCGAAGCTGGCGGCCATCGCGGAATATTCGATCCGACCTCGCCCGACGATGCACTTGGAACCTTTGTGCTCACCCGGTTACTAGTCCGGGAAACAGGACTTCCAATCATCGCTGCCGGAGGGATAATGGATGGCGCCGGCATCGCTGCTGCGCTCAATCTCGGTGCAGTCGCGGCGCAACTCGGCACGGCATTCATAGCGTGCCCGGAGTCCGCAGCAGACGAAGGTTACCGCACGGCCCTGAGAGGTCCGGGCGCGTATCACACGACGCTGACGTCACTCATCTCCGGCCGCCCAGCGCGTGCGCTTGCGAACCGCTTCACGGCGCTGTCAGATCAGCTTGGTGGACGGCTGCCGCCTGATTATCCGATTGCCTATGATGCCGGGAAAATCCTTCACACAAGAGCTAGGGCGAAGGGCGACGACGGCTTTGGTGCACAATGGGCCGGCCAGGGCGCACCGCTAATCCGCGAAATGCCGGCCGCACAACTGGTTCAGATACTACGAAAAGAACTCCAAACCAGTCTGGCCTGATGGACGGCTATCCACCCCATTCTTGCCGGCATGGCCGAGCGGGGACATTGCCAAGAGCAGCCTTTGCTCTAGCGACGACATCACGGTTATCTATGTAAACGTGAGGATAGCTTTTCGATGGTCGAATACATCTACCTGAAGCCCGGCGAGCAAATGCCGGAAATGGCTGACGAGGATGCGTGGCTTGTCGTCGAAGCTAGCGATGATGATCGATTTTTCGGCAGCGGCTACGGCTTCAAAGCGTCAGGTGAGGGTGTGTTTTACGCCTCGCTGCCGAAGAGCGATCTGAGCTTAGAGTCGGCGCTCGACGCTGCAAAACAGTGGGCCGCAAAGTATCAGGTTCCCCGCATATGGGTGCAAGCAACGCCCGATTAGCATAGTCCGCTGACCGCCCCATCCACGACATTAAAGCGTCAAGACTATTGCCCCTAAAGCCGCCCACGATCGTGGCTGCAACCAATCGTCGAGCATCCCGTGTGCGCTCGCAATCCGAATATCTGGCCGTTGGTGTGCGATGATCGCGTTGTTTTGCTGCCATGGCGTGGGATCATTTGGCGACGCTCTTAGGTACTGCCGCTGCAGAAAATTTGCGGTTTGGTTGCAGATCAGAGGCACACTCGCACCGCTATCACTGCAGGTCGCTGGCCGCGCCGGATGCAGTCGCGATGCAATCCGCTTGCAGGCGTGAGAAGCTCGGGGTATTTGTCCGCAAGCGTCTGATTTGAAAGGAAGAATCTAGGGCGAGATAAAAGCACCGCCGTCGGTCGGGGTGCAGGTGGTTGGTTTTGCTGAGCAATATGCGACGGCACTTAAGTAAGCCGACCGGCGCTCTCCTAACAAAGACGTGTGTTTTCAACTCAGTCAGCGACGGCGCATTGCGTACTCAGATGTCTTTCGAGCCTGATATGCGTCAGCATGCGTACCCATGTCCGTCCAAACAGATATCGGCGCATGCGATAGGATTTTCATTGATCATGTCCTTGGACGGCAGCGCATCAAAGGCGGCCCCAGCGTAGAAACGTCATGTGGCGTGGCAACCCATGATCGAGCGATACTCGGTGTCGATGGCGGGCCGGTCTGCTCCCCTCCATGATCCCCCAGGTCGGTCCGTCATCACCCAAATGAATGAAAGGACCGACCGGCATGCCATCCGCAGGCACGACAGAGCATCTTCGCGAGCAACGACAGCGCCAGACAATAGAACCGATCGTGATGCGTGTCCCCGAGGCCTGCCGCTATCTCGGGATCGGGCGCAGCACGCTCTATGTGCTCATCGGTAAACGTGAGATCGAGATCATCAAGCTGGGCAGTTCGACGCTGGTGCTGACTGCCAGTCTCCGATCGCTGGTTGAGAGACGGCGGAAGAATTCAGATGAGCCGACTGCAGAAGCTGTGCAATGACCATGCATCACGATCTCATGAAAGCCATCGTGCTCGCTGCAATCGTCAAGATGCCAAGCCACTCGAAGCGTCAGCTGGTATCGACGGTTCGGGAGCGACGCGAGAAAGCCGAAGATGCATTGGCAGCCAGCGTGGTCGTGGAACTTTCGCGGCGCTTCTAGTGCACAGGAGCAATGTCCGCTTCGCGCCCCAATCTCGGTCATTCGTATAAAGGTTGGCTGCGGCCGAAAGCGGTCATTCGCTCTCTGAAATCGATGGATTCACATGAGAATCTTGGTGTGCTAAACGGAACAGAGGACAGTATATGGCGCAACAATCTTCCATTGAGTGGACCGACCTGACTTGGAATCCGGTTGTCGGGTGTTCGATTGAGAGCGCCGGGTGCAAAAACTGCTACGCAATGCGCATGGCTGCCCGTCTGCAAGCAATGGGCCACGACAAGTACGAAGGGCTCACGAAACGCTCAAAGCGCGGCGCTGTCTGGACTGACAGAGTTCGCTGCCACGAGGATTCGGTTGAGATACCACTGACGTGGAAGAAGCCTCGCCGAGTGTTCGTCAATTCAATGTCAGACCTGTTCCACCCTGATGTGCCCAGCGACTTCGTGCGACGCATTTGGGAAGTTATGGGCCGGACGCCCCAACACCACTATCAGATCTTGACCAAGCGACCTCACCGGATGGCCGAGCTGTTGCAACATATCTCGCCGGACCCGCTTGCCAATGTCTGGCTGGGTACGAGCGTCGAGGATCGCCGCGTCATTGAGCGCATGGACTACCTGCGCGACGCCCCCGCGAGTGTTCGTTTCATCTCCTTCGAACCTCTGATCGGCGATGTTGGACGCGTAGACTTGGCCGGCATACATTGGGCGATAGTTGGTGGGGAAAGCGGTCCGCGCTCGCGTCCAATGGACACCGAGTGGGTCGAGAACATTCTCGATCAGTGCCTTGAGACGGGGACTGCCTTCTTTTTCAAGCAGTGGGGCGGAGTGAATAAGAAGAGCACTGGTCGCATACTGAACGGGCGCACTTATGATGAGATGCCCGACTATTTGATTGCGGATTGATCGCGGGCACCTCTTGACCCGCCACCGACAGCAAAGTGAATAAGTATTTCTAGCAACCTATTCACTGGTGTCCGATGGTCGATCAAAATTTGTATGAGGGCAGAGAGCCGGCCTACGTAAAACATACATTTCTTGAGCGGTATGTTCGCGACATGCTGCCGAAGGTCAGCCAGTTCAAAAACTTTGTTTATGTCGATCTGTTTGCTGGTCCTTGGAAATCCAAGTGTCAGGATTATTCAGATACTTCGTTTGGAATAGCGCTTTCGCAAATGGCGGAAGCCAAGAAAGTTCAAGATCGGTTGGGGCGCAAGGTTAAGATGGTTGCGCACCTTGTTGAGAAGGACGCCCACGAAGAGCTCAAAGCAGCGGTCAGCAAGTTCTCCGGAATTGACGAGATTCATGTCCACGCGGGCACTGCTGAGCATTTCGCACACAAGATCGCAAACTCCCTGCCACGTGACTGCTTTCGATTTGTCGTCATTGATCCCAAGGGACTTCCGGACATGCGCAAGTTTCAGTGCTTGGTTGCCCCAGACAAGACAGAAGTATTGATCAACTTCATGTTTGAGTTTGCCAACCGGTTTGCGCATACGGATCGACTACCAAAGCTAGAGGCATGGCTGTCCGAGCTGAATGATGACACTACTTGGAAGGCCGAGCTGAGTGCATTAAAGGGCGAAGATAGAGAAAGGTTCATAACGCGCCTTGCGACAAATGCGCTCGCGGCGATGGGGCAGTACCGTTATGCTCCATGGATCACGGTTGATGAAAGCGAAGTCGATCGCAGCCTCTATAAGCTGATCTATCTCTCTAGGCACCCAGCTGGAATTGGCGTCTTCCGGGACGCACAATCTCAAGCGCTTTCCCGGCAGTCTGCAATGCGGTCCGACATCAAGATCGCGAGGACGGGACAAGCAGGCTTGTTTGATAAACCGGGTGAAGCCGATCCCTTTGAACGTAGTGGCCAACTGATTGAGCGCGAGAGAAAGTCTGCCGAACACGTGGCCTACGAGGTTATCAAGGAGGCAGGCTCAACAGGCATATTATGGGAGAAGCTATGGCCACAAGTCCTTGAGCTTTGGCTGATCCGGCGCACCGAGCTAGCTAAAGCAATGGCGCAATGGCAGAAACAGGGTCGGATAAAAATTGAGGGTTGGGGGCCAAATCGGCGTTCGGCCAGAGATGGTGATCTCATACGCTTCGCAGGCCAGAGCGAGTCGACCGCGTGAACTTGGCAGTGAATTTTTGATGTCGCCAGTCGAATAGCTGGCTGTCCTCTCCCGGCCCCTCTCTTGTCATCCGGTTAGGTATCAAAGGGGCGTCAATATGTTAGCGCAGGTTTTCAAACGTATGAGATCTTGTCGGGGCGGTGCGCCGAACAAGCGAGAGTATTCGCGACTAAACTGCGAAGGGCTATCATAGCCAACCGCGAACCCGGCCGATCCTGCGTTAGCTCCCTCTGACAGCATGAGACGCCGCGCCTCTTGAAGCCGCAACTGCTTTTGATATTCCAAGGGCGTCATCCGTGTGACTGCCTTGAAATGCTCGTGCAGCGAGGAGGGACTCATCCCCGCCGCTGCAGCGATATCATCGATGCGCAAGCGCTGATCGAAAGCGGAGCGGATCGTGTCGATGGCGCGTCTCACTTGACTGAGATGACTGTCAGCCACTGCCATGTAACGCAATGTCGCCCCATGCGGCCCTGTTAGCAATCGGTAGAGGATTTCACGCTCGATCAATGGAGCCAGTGCGGGGACTGCCTCGGGACGATCGAGCAGCCGCACTAGGCGACATACGGCGTCCACCAGATCCTCGTCGCTTCGGTAGACGGCCAACGGGGGGAGGCTGGCTTTTGGCGCGCTTTCGCCTTCCTGTATAATGAGGTCAGCCAAAGTGGACTGGTCGATATCGATTTTCGCGCAGAGGTAGGGCGCTTCGGGACTAGCCTGCGTTACGTGCCCCACCAATGGCAGGTCTAGCGACACTAGCAGGTAGTGCTCAGCATCGTAGGTCAGGCTCTGATCGGCGAGCGATACACGCTTCGACCCTTGGGCAATCAGGCAAAGTGAGGCATCGTAGACCGCAGGCAGCGGGTGTGTCGGCTCATCGGCACGAAACAGAGACAGCCGTGAGATCGCAGTATCGACCATCCCCGTGCTGGCAACATGCCGCGCTATATGCGCCGCCAGTTCGGAATGCTTGTTCATTACCCTGCTTTGCCATTCCCCAGAGCGAATTTGCAATCCATCGAAATGTAATTCTGGAGGATCGTGCAAGGGTTTCGGCGGATCGAGATCACGCCTTCCTGACCATCGTCCTATCTGTCTTGCAATCAGACAAAAGAAAGGAACTGGCATGACGAAGACCATCGACAAGACCGTACTGATTACCGGCGCATCAAGTGGGATCGGCGAGGCGACAGTGCGCGAACTCGCAGAGACGGGCGCAAAGCTGTTCATCGGCGCGCGCCGGAGCGACCGGCTGGAAGTGCTCGCGGACCAACTGGGTGACGGCGTGGCTTGGCAGTCGCTGGACGTGACCGACGCCGAGAACTTCCGGGCCTTCGCCGCAGCGGCGCAGGAGCGGTTCGGAAGCATCGACGTGCTCATCAACAACGCCGGAGTAATGCCGCTCTCGCCCCTCGCGGCGCTGAAGCAGGACGAATGGACACGCATGATCGACGTCAACATTCATGGCGTGCTGAATGGGATCGCGGCGGTCCTCCCCCGCTTCGTGGCACAACGGTCGGGCCACGTGATAAATGTCGCCTCGATTGCCGCACACTTCGTGATGCCGAGCGCCGCGGTCTACTGCGCGACCAAATACGCTGTCTGGGCTATCACGGAAGGTCTTCGACAGGAGCATGACGATATCCGCACCACGATCATCTCGCCAGGGGTCGTGGAGACGGAACTGGGCAACGACATCACCGATCCGCAGATTGCATCCGCGCTGACGACTTGGCGGGAGAAATCGCTGACGCCGGATGCCATTGCACGGGCCATCCGTTACGCCCTGGAACAACCGGAGGGCGTCGACATCAACGAGGTGATCGTGCGCCCGACGGCTGCTGGGATGTAGCAAGATACTTGAGGAGCGCCGGATTCGGATCGGTGCAGCCGTTGGCGCTCCTCGACACTTGAAATTTACTCGGTTGGCCGGGTGTGTCCGGTTTGGGCGGCCACAAACTCAGAAGCGGTCATTCCGCTTACGGCCCAATTGCGGACGTTCGCCACCGCAAGATCGGTTCACAAAAACAGCCAAGATATAGGTGCATACAAGGCCAAGCGCTCTCTTTGTTGCCGCAATGAAATCGGCTAAGTATCACGTTGAGAATTTGCTTAGGGAAGCACAATCGTCGGCACGGTAATCAAACAGTATGAATAGACTTAAGATTGCTCTTGTCGGGTTGTCGCTGCTTGCGGGTGCCCCGGAGGTTTTCCGCCGCGTCGTAATGCTTTTTGAGCCCTCGATGCAGATTGTGGCGCTCGCCGCATTCGGATTGTTGCTGGCGCTTTGCACCGTTAGCCTAATCGGGGCGGCCTCCTTCCGGCACGGTTTTTTGCGCTGGCCATTGGCGGCGCTATTGGCTGCTGGGTCTGCGACAGTCGATGGCTACCAATGGGTGGTTGGTAGCTTTATGGACTACGACGCTTTCGTTACGATGATCCAAAGCAGCGGAGACGTTGGGAATGCGTTGACGCAGCATGGCACGGCGATTGTGTTGGCAATTGGCAAGTCACTTGCGCTTTTGCTCGGAATTGGCCTGAAACCTGCCGCAACGGCCAACATTATGCTGAAACTTGCTAGACTGTTCGCACTGCCGATCATTCTGACGTTAACGCTCATATTGTTTTATCGCGGCGGTGACGGAGCGAGCGGGCTGCCATCGTCGCATATCGGAGTAAGCTTTGGCCTGCTTAACGGTTATGAGCATTTGACCGAGGGCAACACCCCGCGAGAAGCAGTAGCGTTCAGACCAGTGGCGGCCGAATCTGCTGGCGATATTGTGCTCATAATCGACGAAAGCATCGCAGGAGCATATCTCGATATAAACAGTGAGCACGGCGTCTATTCCGGGCTCGCAGATCCCAAAACCGCATCGCCAGTGTTCAATTTTGGTCTTGCCGCCGCAGTTACGACCTGCAGTGCAGGCGCGAATGCCACTCTTCGTTATGGCGGGACACGGGACAATTACCGCCAGGCCTTCCGATCCAAACCGTCGATCTGGGCCTATGCCAAAGCGGCCAATCTCGAGACGATCTATGTCGACGCGCAGCGAACCGGAGGTGCTTATCAAAACCTGATGGACAATGACGAGCGCGCACTGATCGATCGATGGGATCAATTCGATGATGTTCGTGTGCTCGATCGCGACCATGCAGTGGCCAGCCGCTTGGCTGAATATCTGCAGGACAGCGAACGGCAATTCATCCTCGTCAACAAAATCGGCGCGCATTTTCCGGTGAACGACAAGTTTCCTAATTCTCATGCCCGCTATTCACCAATGCTACAGCGCAAGTCCTTGGATGTAAGCGAGGCACCGGCCGATGAGTTGGATGGACGGCAAAGCAATTGGGTTCTGTACCGCAATAGCTACCGCAACACGCTGCTCTGGAATGTCGGCGCTTTCTTTGACCGGTTCTTCGCTGAAGCGGAAATTGGCGATTCCACAATCATCTACACTTCCGACCATGGACAGACGTTTCACGAGCGGGGCGAATATGGGGAAGCCACTCATTGCACGGGCAATACTCAGATCGAGGAAGCAGTCGTGCCTCTTGTGGTTATCGGTGGACCCGCGCGCGACCACAGCCGTTGGGCACAAGCCGCGCAGCAAAATCATGATAAGCAAAGCACTTACCGCGTCTTTCCGACTTTGCTCGGGTTAATGGGCTATGCCGAGACAGATTTCGAAAAGACCTATGGGAATAACATCCTGTCTGATCAGCCCGATCCATTCACGTTTAATGACAATTTTAGCGCCCGTCTCGGCAGCGATCCTGTTTGGATTCCCATCCCGTTGAGCCAGATCGCGCAGCCGCCAGCCTCAGATTACGAGAGAGAAATGGAACGTGATGAGCAATAGCGATTGCCAAATAAATGTGCTTAGCAAAGAAATCCATTAGCTTCTCACCCAGTTGCGGATATTTGTCGCTTCGAGCAGAAACCCAAAAGCGGACTGTCCGCTACCCACCCAATATCGGACATTCGGCAATCGATAGCCACGTGCTAAAACCGGACGGGCAGCTATCTGAGCGTTTCAGACAAAAACGGACTGTCAGCTAACGACCCCATTGCAGACGTTCTGCTTGGCAAATCTTTTAGCCATTAGGCGACGTGGGCTGTTCATGCATTGCGCCTTTGTCTAGCTCATGTTGTATGGAATTTTCAAAGCGCAGCTTTATCGCCGCGGTGGTGGGAGCTTCCTGCACAGCTTGTGTGCCGTGGAACCTGGGGCGAACAACGGAAGGCGTTCTGATGTATGGATTAATCGGCAAGATGACAGCGGTAGAGGGACAGCGCGATGCCCTTGCTGCGATTCTGATAACGGGTTTGCGCGATATGCCAGGCAACCTTTCCTACATCGTAGCGGTCGCGCCGGAAGATCCCAATGCCCTATGGATCACCGAAGTCTGGACTGACGCTGAAGCTCACAAAGCCTCCTTGTCCCTACCATCTGTGCAAGATGCAATTGGCAAAGGGAGGCCACTGATTGCCGGACTGGAGCGAATAGCAGAAACCGCGCCATTGGGAGGAGTTGGACTGCCCAAGTGACGGCTCGTTCTGCGCTGGCTTGATAGCAAACCAGACCGTCCGCTTCCCACCCCA
>NZ_BTGS01000028.1:0-8857 GCF_042851395.1 Altererythrobacter sp. MTPC7
TGGGGGTCACATCAGGCGCATTCAAGAATCTGGATTTGGCCGCATAGTATGTAGAGCGAAGGGATGAGATGCTACTGGCTGAAGTTGGGCCGGAAGCAGAATGGCGGCTCTAGAGCGGCCAAACCCAAAAAGCGGACTTAGGATGCGCCGACTTACACGCACACTGTTGGAAAAGTTCGTCAGTGCTCGCTATCGGGCTCTATGGCCACGACACCAACAGCAACAAACGCAACGAAGAAGGGGCACTGTCCCACCTGCGATGGCGAGCGCACCTGCGAAATCCACGGCTCGATCTACAAGGCTTGGGACTGGGAGGACAAGCAATATGGCCATTCGGTCAACGGCGGTGTCGACCACTCTCTGCTCGAATGTCAAGGGTGCGAGACGGTCTTCTACGAAACTTCCAGCTGGAACAGCGAAGACACCGATCACTACTACGATGCGGCGGGGCAGGAGCAGTATGAGCATCCGAGGGAGATACAAACTTATCCGAAGCCAGAGGCCAAGACGAAGCCGGTATGGTTCGACGCCATGCAAAAGGCTGACCCCCAGCTGCGCAATATCCTGAGCCAGATGTACGTAGCGCACGACAACCAGGCACACATCCTCACGGCGATAGGACTCAGAACGGCACTGGACCGTGCAACCGAAGTCATCGGCATCGACCCGGCCAAGACATTTGATGAGAAACTGAACGAGCTGCGCAACGGAGGGTGGATCGGGCAAACTGAGCGGGACATCCTCGGCGTTGTTACGGATGCGGGTAATGCGGCTGCGCATCGCGGCTGGGAGCCCGACAGTCAGGAGGTTTCCGAACTGCTCTCATCGCTAGAGGTGTTCCTCCATCGCGCTTTTATCGTCGGCCAGAAGGCATTAGGCATCAAGAAAAGTATTCCCGCAAAACCCGAGCGGCTGCTCGCCGTTGGGAAGAAGACTACTCCCTGACCACAATTGGGGCCGGAAGCGGAAAGGCAGCTTTTATATCTTTGAGCGGATTAAGCGGACAGCGACTGCTGACCGAATCGCAAGCCGGTGCATTAGAGAATGGTCTGGAGAAACCCCTCTTGGAATAGACTTTTGCCGTCGTTAAAACGCACTTGCAGGACAGCCAACACGGAGCCGAGAGCCACAAAGTAAATCGGTTTACTATTTAGCGCGCCTTTCCTACCATCCAGTGATGGCGAGAGAAACCTTTACGATTGAGGGCGCAGGCGCAATTTCTCTTACAGCCGAGGCTGAGGGGGATGCCTACGCCATACCCGTCCTTCTTGCGCACGGCGGCGGGCAGACACGGCGCGCGTGGAGAAGGGTGGTCAGCGAGCTGGCTCAAGCCGGCTTTCGCGCAATCGCCTTCGACATGCGCGGTCACGGAGACAGCGATTGGTCGCCATGCGGAGCTTATGAAATGCGCGACTTCGCGGCGGATCTGGTCGCTGCAGCGTCGCGCCTGGACCAGAAGCCAGCGCTGGTCGGCGCTTCACTGGGCGGGCTCGCCGGACTGATTGCCGCAGGGGAGCTTGCTCCAGGTAGCTTTGCTTCACTCACATTGGTCGACATTGCCCCGCGCATGGAGCCTAGCGGTGTGATGCGCGTGGTTGGTTTCATGGAAGAGCATGTCGATAGCGGCTTCGCCTCACCAGAGGAGGCGGCCGACGTGATCGCTCGCTACATGCCGCATCGTCCCAGGCGGGGCGCGAGCGATGGTCTGAAAAACTATCTGAGGCAGAAGCCGGATGGGCGCTTCTATTGGCACTGGGACCCTGTGTTTATCCGTAATATAATGTCAGCCAGACAAGGCGACCCAGACAGCCAAGAACGTCAATCGGCAATGCTGAGCCAAGCTGCGGCGAATCTCACGCTTCCGCTTCACCTCATCCGAGGCGGCTCTAGCGATCTTGTTTCCGAAGAGGCCGTTTTGCATCTGCGACAACTCGTCCCCCATGCAGAATACACCGATATTGCCGATGCCACGCACATGGTCGTGGGCGATGCGAACGATGCCTTTTCCGCCGCTATCGTCGATTTCCTAGGGCGCCATCAGTCTCGCGATACGGCTCAGCCACAGGGGACGAGGGAGCTATGATCGATCGAGAGCGCTTGCAGGAAATGCTGCATATAGCGCCGTTTCACCGATGGCTTGGGCTGGAGATTGCAACATGCTCCGACCAGGGAATCGCGATCACCATGCCATGGCGCGAAGAGATCGTGTCGAACCCTATGATTGGGTCGGCGCATGGAGGGATCCTGGCTTCACTGGTCGACCTCACCGGGCTTTATACTCTGCTTGCGGCGGGCGTCGCGGCGAGAGCGACGGCCGATCTGCATGTCAATTACCACCGTTCTGCAACCTCAGGACCTCTCACTGCTCACGGACAGATCGTGAAGCTCGGGCGACAGATTTCGGTGGCGGAAACCCGGGTTCTCGAGCCCGACGGCAAGTTGGTCGCCAGCGGCAGGGGCGCCTACTTCTCGTCAACCGGATCAATTGATCAGCGCGGCGGGACTATTGATCTCGAACAGGCTCTTGCCACCCAAGGCCCAGCGACTTCTGCAGCGCAATCCACGCCAGCGTAAGGGCGCCTTTTGCCCGGACGAGGTCTGCTGAGGCCTGCTGCTGTTCTCGCAGGGCCCGGTTGAGGTCAGCCTTCGAGATCGCTCCTGCAGCAAAACGTTGGCGGTTCAGGTCCGCCGCGACGTCAGCCTGCTTCTTGATTTGCATACTGGCAGCGAGCGCAACACGCTGCTGGCCGAAGCGAGCCAAGGCACGTTCGGCGTCTTGCAGTGCCAGAAGCACCGTCTGCTGGTAATTGGCGACTGCTTCGTTGCGCGCCGCCCCGGTTTGGTCGATCGCAGCGTCTACCCTGCCGAAATCCAGAAAATTCCACTGGAGGCGCGGGATCGCGAGTGCGGAGAATTCGCCGACATCGACAACGTCGTCCAACGAGGATCCGCCGAGGCCCAGGATCCCTGTGAAGGACAATTTCGGGAACCGCGCCGCCTCGGCCACCCCGATCCGCGCCGTCGACGCGGCAAGAGACCGTTCGGCCGCCCTTATGTCAGGCCGACGCGCCACCAGGCTTGCCGGATCGCCAATCGCGACCTGCTCTGGCGGCATGGGAATGGAGCGCACAGTCGTGAGCGCTGCATCAGCTGATCCCGGCACCTGTCCGGTCAGTATAGCGAGCGCATCAGACAGGACTGCGATATCCGCTTCAGCTTCGGCAAGTTGTGACTTGAGCACCTCCAGTTCGGCATTCGCGGTGCCTACCGGGAAAAGCGGCAATGCACCGCGCTGATAGCGTTGGTATGTCAGCGCCAGGATCTCTTCCTGCAACGAAATCTGCGCCTCAAATTGCTCTGCGCGGAATTGGGCCTCCCGCAAATTGACGTAGGTGCTGGCCACTTGGGCAGTCAACTGGACCTTAGCGTCCTCTGCATTGGCCACCGTTGCAGCAGCTTGGGCATTGCTGGCCTCAATGCGCCTGCGCGAGCCACCGGCAAACTCCAGCTCCCAGTTGGCGTTAAGGCCCACATTGTAAAAGCTGAGCGAGTCATCGGTTTCTGCGTCGGAATTGGTTTGCTCTGACGGGGGGGGCGCCCCGCCTTGAAGGTCGAGACCAGGAAGCCGGCCCTGCACGGTGGTGGCCTGTGCCCCAAGCGATGGCATTCGACCCGCACGGTCTTGCCTGATGGATGCCCGTGCCTGAGCAATGCGCGCCTGCGCTGCGGCGAGCGAGGGATTGCCGGACAGCGCAGCCTCCACCAGCCGCGTCAACTCGGGATCGCCGAGCAGCAGCCACCATCGAGCGACAACCGGATCAGATGCGCTCACATCACTGCCAGCGCGCACAAAGCGAGTGCCCGTGTCTGCTGACATAACTTCCGGGGGGCCTGCATAATCGGGCCCTGCCGTGCATCCAGCTAGCAAGGCGATAGTGACAAGCGGAGGTAGCAAGTGGCGCATCGTGTAGGGCTCAGTGCATCGAAAGGGAGACATTTTTTGGAAGCGGCCTCAGGAAGAGGACCAGCGGAACCGTCGCGAGGGTCAGAATCCCCATAACCAGGAACACATCATTGTAGGTCATTATGAACGCCTCGCGTTGGAGGGTGCGGCTCAGGACGGCCATCGCCCCCTCCATGCCGCCGAAGTTTCGCGCCAGCCCTTCGAGATAGGCCTGTAGCGAAACGCTGTTCGCATTCAGGGTCTCTTCCATCCGCCGGCTATGATGCCAGATCCGCTGGTCCTGGAACGATGCCAGAGCCGAAAGAGCGAAAGAGCCACCGAGATTGCGGGCCGCGTTGAAAATGCCCGAGGCATCGCCCGCGTCTTCCTTGGCCACCGACGCAACCGTTGCCTGATTCAGGAACATCATCGCAAGTATCATTCCGGCCCCGCGGATAAGCTGACTTTCAGTGAAGACTGCGCCGCCGGATTCCGCGGTCAGACTCGTGCTGACAAAGCAGCTGATCGCCATCAGCAGCATTCCGGTGCCGACGGCAATGCGGATGTCCACCTTGCGGATCATCAGGGGCAGAACCGGCATCAGGAGAAAGGCCGGGACACCCATCCAGAAGATGACCAGTCCCGTCTGAAAAGCATTATAGTCAGAGATGATCGCGAGGAACTGGGGGATAACGTAGGTTGAACCATACATCACCATGCCCAGGGCGAGAGCCATGATCGCGACGCTGGCGAACTGTCGATTGAACAGGAGCTGCAACTTCAAGACCGGCTTGCGTGCTTTCACTTGTCCGTAAATCAAACAGGCAAAGCCGATAATGGTCACCACCGTTAGCCAGCGAATGAGTGAGGACTCGAACCATTCTTCACGGTGCCCTTCCTCGAGTACAACAGTCAGACCGCCCAGTCCGAGGATCAGCCCGAGAATGCCAGCCCAATCGGCGTCCGTGAGATATTCCCACTTGGGCTTCTCGTGAGGCAGCCCGATAAACAGCAGGAGCAGCAGGATTGCGCAGACTGGCACATTGACGAAAAAGGCATAGTGCCAGCTCAGGTTCTCGGTCAGCCAGCCGCCGATCAATGGCCCCATCACGGGGCCAAGAACCACAGTCATGCCGAACAGGGCCATTCCGATGGGCTGTTGGTGCGGCGGCAATCGTTTAGCCACAATAGTCATTGCGGTCGGAATGAGGACTCCGCCCATGAAGCCCTGGCCCGTTCGGCCGATGATCATGGTCGTAAGGTCGGTGGCTACACCGCATAGCACCGAAAATGCGGTGAACGCGCTGACAGCGATGATGAGGAGGGTTCGCAGACCGAACAGCCGTTCCAGCCAAGCGCTCAGCGGAATGACGACGATTTCAGCAACGAGAAATGACGTAGCAATCCAGGTGCCTTCGGCGCCTGTGGCACCGATCTCGCCCTGAATGACGGGGAGTGCGGAATTGACGATTGATATGTCCAGCGTCGCGAGCATGGCGCCGAGCGCGCCCGCGGCCACAGCGACCCAGGCAGTCACGTCTGCGTTCTTTCGGCTCCCGGCCGGCCCGATCGAAGTGTCCTGCGCTGCCAGTATCTCGGTCATTGAGTCCGACTCGAGATCTCTTCCAATTCGCCGGCAGCATTCCGGGTGTCGACCGTAGCCACTACCGACATGCCGGGAACGAGCAGACGCCGCACTTCAGGGGGAGCATCGATAGCGATGCGGACGGGTATCCGTTGAACGATCTTGGTAAAGTTGCCGGTGGCATTTTCGGGGGGGAGGATGGAAAATTCCGCGCCCGTTCCCGGCGATATGCTGACCACTCGTCCCGCGATCTCAAGGCCTGGCAGGGCGTCAACTTCGAGCCTGACGCTCTGGCCGGCCCGGATGAGGCCGACCTGCGTTTCTTTGAAGTTCGCGGTCACGTAGATCGCGCTCACCGGAACCACCGTCATCAAACGTTGACCCGGTTGCACGAACTGGCCCACCCTCACCGAGAGATCGCCGACGCGGCCGGCCTTGCTGGCGCGCAGCAAGGTCGATTCAACCGTAAGGTCGGCTGTTTCCAGCTGAGCGCGGGCAGCGTCCGCCTGCGCCTGGGTCTGGCTGATCTGCTCGAACAGGGTCCCCCGGCGAGCGGTCGCGGCAGCCACCGCCGCCTGCGCAGCGGCGAGTTCGGCCCGCGCCTGCCGCGCCTTGGCCTCATACTGGTCTAGCTTTTCCCGCGGTTCGGCTCCTGTCGCGGCAAGGGGCCGATATCGCGCCACCTGGTCGTTCGCGAGGTCCAGTGCTGCGCGCGCGGCGGCGAGTTGGGCCCGCGCCTGGCGAATGGCTGCATCCTGTTCGGCTACCTGAGAACGGATTGTGTCGGCACCGGCCAGGGTCGCAGCGATCTGCGCGCGCGCCTGTTGCGCTTGCGCCTGATAATCCCGCAAATCCAGTTGTACGAGGGCTCCGCCGCGAGCAACCTGCTCGTTCTCCCCCACGAAGACCTCTTCGACGTATCCCGCTACCTTGGAAGAGATAACGACGCTGTCGGCAGCGACATAGGCGTTATCGGTCGACTGCATGTACTGTCCGTAGGTTACGTGCCGGTAGTACCACCAGATCCCGCCAAGCAGCACGGCAAGACCAACGATGATTAGCACGATGCGCAAGCCACGCCGCGATTGCGGTTTCGTTGGGGTTGTGCCCTCCTGCTCCGGTTGGTTGGAGTTATCGGTCATCTGACTCTTTCGGCAGCCTCAGTAAAAGGTGAACGCGTCTCGCGCCCTATGAGCCGTGAGTCAAATAGTAAAGGCATTTAGCAGTTTGCATTTGGGCATCCGAGGCTATCCGACTACACAGCGCTATGGATGAAAAACCAGATACCATGTCACGGTCTCAGCGTCGGCAGAAGGTCATCACCGATAATGACCGCATTCTCTATCTTATGGACGAGATCAGTCGCGGCGCGCGCAGAGTGTACGATGCGAGGGTCGCCAGGATCGGTCTCAATCAGACACAGTGGAGGATCATCGGACAACTTCTTCGCGATCCTGCCCTTACGCAGGCTGAAATCGCCAAGAAACTGGAACTGGAATCGGCGACCATCGGCCAGGCGGTTGCAGGTCTTTGCGCACGCGGGCTGATGAAAAGGCTTCGAGCTGAGACGGATCGGCGAGCGTGGCAGCTCATCCTCACGGAGCAGCTTGACGATCTGCTGCCCGAACTGAGAGGCTCCGCGGATAGGCTTCATGATCTGCTTTGGCGCGACATTGCCGCCGACGAGAAGCGAACGCTGCAGCAGATTCTTGAAAGGGTATCGGAAAATCTGGACCAACACCGTGCCGAGGCTGAATAAAATCATGGCATCGGCCCCGGAAAAGCCTATCGGCAGCATCGCTCGCGCCGCGGAGATTGGCCGAATCCTAATGAGGCACGGAGCGAAGAATCTCGCCGGAGCCCTCGGGTTTATTCCCTCTTCGAACAATGTCATCGACCCTCGCGAATTTCGCCCGGCCGCAGTTGTCGCGTTCCTCCGTGACATCGGGCCAGTCGGCATAAAACTGGGGCAGCTCCTCGCCACCCGAAGCGATCTGTTCACCGAACACTGGATCACGGCATTCTCAACCCTGCACGATCAGGTGTCGCCAGTGCGCTTCGCAGATATCGAGCCCGTACTTGCTTCAAGCTGGGGTGAGGACTGGCGGAACGACTTTGCGCAGTTCGACGAAAAGCCTTTGGCGTCCGCCTCGATTGCACAGACCTATTCCGCCGAGCTAAGGGACGGTAGCAAGGTCATCGTGAAGGTTCGACGCCCGGGCACCGCCGCGCGGATGGAAGCCGATGTGCGTCTGCTTGTGCGTCTTGCCGAGATCGCAGAAGCACGCTCTCCTGACATCGCGCGTTACCGGCCAGTCGAGTTTCTGCGGACCTTCGGCCGCAATCTTGCCTGGGAGATGGACCTCGCTGCGGAATCCCGAGCCTGCGAGCGGATCGGCGCATATCTCGATACCATCGGCGTCAGGACCCCGGCCATCCATTGGGAACTGACCGGGCTGCGGGTGAACGTTCAGGAACGCCTGTACGGCAGGCCCGCGTCTTCGCTGGGCAGCCCATCGGGCGACCCGCGGGTGGCGGCTTTCGCTAAAAGCTATGCCAACGCTGTCCTGCGGATGATCATCCTGAACGGCGAATTTCACGGCGACCCCCATCCGGGTAACGTCTTCCTGATCGGCGAGCAGGATGTCGGCTTCATCGACTTCGGATCAGTCGGGACGCTCACCAAGGCCAGGCGCGACGAGATCGTCCGCCTCGTGCTTGCGATTGCTGGTGAGAAAACCAGCGATGTCGCGAATGTCCTGCTCGCATGGGCGGGGGAGCCGAAGGTGGATCGCGATGCGCTCGCGGTGGATCTGGATCAGTTGATCGGAGAGTTCAGGGGAACCGTGCTATCTGGCATCGAGTTCTCGCAGATTTTTTCCCGCGTTTTCGACCTGTTGCGGGATTATCGACTGGTTCTGCCACCTGATCTGGCCATTCTTCTGCGTACCTTGCTTACGGCAGAGGGTGTCGTCCGATCACTGGCACCCGACTATAACATTGCCGAGGACACCCGGCCGATCATGACGGAGCTTTTCGCCGAGCGGTTCTCGCTCGCTAGCGCTCGGTCGGGTTTGAAGAAACTTCGCGGTCAGCTGCTGGGGTTGTCGGCGTCCTTGCCCGACATACTTGCCACTGCGAACTCGATCGCAAAGTCAGGATATGTGCCGGTTCAGCTCGATCCGCTCAGTATCGAGCAACTCGCAGGACTTCGCAATGAGCGTCAGTCCTTGAAAGGCCCTCTAGCTGCCGCATTGATCGTGGCTAGCGCATTGCTTGTCGATCAATCCTGGCTTCTGGCTGGCGGCGCGCTTGTGATTGCTGGGGTG
>NZ_BTGS01000029.1:0-7705 GCF_042851395.1 Altererythrobacter sp. MTPC7
CCCTGTCCGCCTTCGACCCCTCCAGCCCCGCCGGCGACCTCGGTCCCGATGACTTCGGCAGAAGCGACCTCGGCCCGCAATGCGAGCCCGAACACGGAGCCGGCCCTCACCCGAACCACGCGGCCACAGGCGCGGCGCTGGTCCGCATGCCGCCGGGCAATGCCGGCGCGCCGGCCATCCGCCATGACGGGTGGACGCCGGAAAAGCAGGCGATCTTCCTCGAAGCGCTGGCGACGAAGCACAATGTCTCGAAAGCGGCGAAGGCGGCGGGGATGAGCCGCGCCTCCGCCTACAAGCTGCGCGCGCGGCTGAAGGGGGAGCCTTTCGACCTCGCCTGGGATGCGGCCTTCCAGTGCTCTTTCGATTCGCTGGGCGCGGCCGCGATGGACCGCGCGCTGAACGGCGTGGAGCGGCATCATTACTACAGGGGCGAGCTGGTGGGCACGTCGCGCAAGTTCGACGAGCGGCTGACCATCGCGCTGCTGTCCATGCGCCACGGCTTCCTGCGCGACGAACCGCCCCGCACCGACCCGTCCGCCGCCTACGACGCGGAAGATTTCCGCGGCCTGCTGGCGCGCGTGAAGGAGGGGCCGGAAACATGGGACGGCCATGACGATGACGAGGACCTGTGGGAGGACGAGGAAGAGGACGACTACCCCGCCGGGTAGGGCGGTTTTCGCGTGTTCCCGCGGAATATGTCAACTTCGCGGGGGCGCAAAAACCGAGTTCGGTCAGGGGCTTGCGCCGATACGTGTTGGAAAGGCGGTGTTTCCTTTGTCAACTTCGCAATCGGCTACCGAAAGGCCGATTTCCGGGCACTTCGCAGGGGCATGGGCGTTTCCTTTTCACACAATGAAAAAGGAGACGATGTCATGCAGGTACAGTTCAATTCCGACAGCAGCGTGATGGGCACGGAAAACGTGGCGGAGCGGATCGAGGCGCGGCTTCGCGAGAAGCTCGGCCGGTTCGAGGATCGCCTCACGCGGCTCGAGATTCACGTGCGCGACGAAAACGGCACCAAGGGCGGCGGCGATGACAAGGCCTGCGTCCTGGAAGCGCGCATTCGCGGCGGGGCGCCCGTCACCGTGGTCGCCAAATCGGGCGACGTCGATGCAGCCGCGCGCGAGGCGGGCACGAAGCTCGCCAAGCTGCTGCGCCGCAAGTTCGAGAAGGATGGCCGCCACGCGCCGATCCCCGAGCAGGTGGACTGATCGCGGAAGGCGGGAACGCTACGGAAAGAGAGCAGGGCGGGACTACCTCTTTTAGGCCACATTGTCGCCTTTTTTGGAACATCCCGCCGATGCGCCCGTTCATGGGGGTAACAGGCCAGCCGGTCGGGCGGGCCGTATACCGATGTATTCCACAGTGAACATACCAAGGAAAACACCATGAAAAAGCTTCCCATCGCACTCGCCACCGCAGCCTCGCTCGCACTGGCCGCCTGTGGCGCACCGGCAGAAGATGCCGACACCGTCGAAATGGACGACGCCACCGCAGCCGACACCATGGCCAATGACGACATGGCCGCCGGCAACCTGGTCGAAGTGGCACAGGGCAACGAAGATTTCTCGACGCTCGTCTCTGCCGTGACCGCTGCCGGTCTGGGCGACGCACTGTCGGGCGACGGCCCACTGACGGTCTTCGCGCCGAATAATGCCGCCTTCGACAAGCTGCCCGACGGCACGCTTGAATCGCTGACCACCGACCAGACCGACCAGCTCGGTACGATCCTGCAGTACCACGTCGTCGAAGGCTCGGTCGATGCAGCCACGCTGACGCAGGCGATCGCCGACGCAGGCGAAGAAGGGTACACGATCAACACGCTGGGCGGGGGCACGCTGACCGCGATGCTCGACGGCGAAAACGTCGTGCTGACCGACGCCGCAGGTGGCACGGCGACCGTGACCGCGACCGACGTGCAGGCCTCGAACGGCATCATCCACGTCATCGATACGGTGCTGATGCCCGAATAATCGGCTTCATATCTGATCAGGTAAGGGCGGGTATTCCAGCAGGAGGGCCCGCCTTTCCTGTCTTGCCGGCGATAATCGGCGTTAGGTAATCGGGGCGAAGAGAGCTAACCCTCCTACTGCTGACGTCGAAATTTGCGACGGACTTCGGATTTTGACGACCGCCCGGTGCCAGATAACCACCAGGGCGCACTTGGACGACGACTTCCTTTCATCGGACGAACTGACGCGAATACCGCCCGGCAATCTCGCCGCGCGGCACACGTTTCCTTGAAAGGAACACCTCATGTCGAAGACCGGCACAGTAAAATTCTTCAACACAGACAAGGGCTATGGCTTCATCCAGCCCGACGACGGTTCGCCCGACAGCTTCGTGCACATCACCGCGGTTCAGGCAGCGGGCATGACCACGCTCGATAAGGAGCAGCGGCTGAACTACGAAGTCGAGACAGGCCGCAACGGCAAGGAAAGCGCCGTGAACCTGTCGGCCGCCGACTGATCCGATTTCTGCATCCGGGCGGTCGGCATCGGCCAGGCCGCCCGGAGGCGTTTTGACGGAGCAACCCTTGGGAGGGGCACTATGAGCCAGGGCTACGATTTCTACATTACCCGTGCCGACGAAGCGGCAGCGGAGGCAGAGAACGCCGCGCTAGCCAATGTCCGCGACCGGGCGCTTAGAGCCGAGGCGACATGGCGCGGCCTCGCGAACCAGGCCCGCGCGGTGGCGGTCGAGCGCGCGAAGGTAGAGCAGGAAAAAGCCGCCCAGCGCGAGGCGGAGGCTACCCCCACCGCCTAGGCGTCCGGACGGTCGTCGTCCTTCGCAGGCGGATTGCCGAGTTCGAAACCGGCGGTCTTGGCCTCCGCGATGATCTGTGCGCCAGTCTTCATGGGGCTGGATTGGGCAAGGTCGAACCAAGCGGGCTTCTCGTCGACGAATATCTGCTGCTTGATTTGAAGCGGCGTATCGGCCGGCAGTTCAAACAGGCCGGTCAGGAAGCTGTAGTGGTCGGCAGGGATGAAGCGGAACCACAAATGGCTGCCGCAGGTTTTGCAGAACGCTCTCTCGGCCCATTCGCTCGACCTGTAGGATGTGACCGAAGCGCGTCCCGAAAGGTCGAACGCGGCGCCTTGCACCCCGCCGAAGAACGAACCGCCCCAGCGTTGGCACATGGTGCAATGGCACACATCGACTTCACCGTTTGCGCCATGCAATGCGATACTTACCGCACCGCATAGGCAGTGCCCTTCTAGCTTGCGGAGCACCGCACCCGATGAAAGGTCGATAGTGGTGTCGCTCATGACCTGCTCCTGAAAATGGACGCGGTCCAAGGTGCACGAAGACCCCGGCTGATCAAGAAGAAGATGGGAGCGTTCGGGTGTTCGCTGCGTTGACCGTAGGATGACGAAAATCCCCATGCTTCCGCTTATTCTGGGCCTTGCCGGCTTGCTGCCGCAACTGGCCTGTGTTCTCGCAGTCTGGTTCGGGCCGCTTGAATGGCGGTTCACCGCACTCGCGATCGGGTGGGGCTATGCGGCACTGATCTTCAGCTTCCTCGGAGGGTTGTGGTGGGGGCTCGCCGCGGCCGAGAGCGCAGCGGACCGCCACGTTCCGGCCTGGCTGTGGCTGTTATCAGTCGTGCCCAGTCTTTGGGCGCTGGTCACCTACCTGCCGTGGATCGCAGGGGCCAACTGGCCGGGACCATCGCTTGTCGGACTGGGTCTGGCCATCCTTGCAAGCCTTTTCGTCGACCGGCGTGTCGGTACCGAACTGCAGGTTACGCCGCCGTGGTGGATGGCGTTGCGAACCCCGCTCTCGTTCGGACTGGGCTTGCTCTCCATCCTGCTTGCCCTTGGCTAGGCCGCCTCGAGGCAGTAATTCGGGGGGCATGACCTCACTTCCCCTCGGTATTTCGATGAGCCTTCGCGGCGTTTTCCTGTTTCCGGCTCTTTTCGCATTGGCGGCCTTCGGGGCGAGCCAGCAGGATAGCGATACGGTGCCCGGAACCTCGCCGGAAGGTTTCACCGGCATCGGTGTGGAGGAAACGATCTATTTCGGCGGAACCGAACCGTTCTGGGGCGGGGAAGTTGCGGATCGCCAGATGCTCTACACGACACCTGAAAATGCCGATGGCGTGCGCTTCGCAGTCGAACGCTTCACCGGGCAGGGCGGACTGGGCTTCTCTGGCACGATGGAAGGAGCGCCCGTCGACATGACGGTAACACCGGGCGAATGCAGTGACGGGATGAGCGACCGTGTCTATCCCTACACTGTCACTCTCCAGATTGGTGCAGAACAGCGTGTGGGCTGTGCCCACACCGACAGGCAGCCCTTCACCGGGCGGGAGGCTCCGTGAGCTAGCGCTTGGGGTCCGACGCCACGCCGGCGTTTCGCAGGTGCGGACGCAGCCTCCCTGTCAGCCACAACCACCACATCCTGAAATCGGCCACCAGGCTCCACAGCGGATAGGTGAAGGTCGCCGGCCGGTTTTTCTCGACGGTGAAATGCGCGATCCAGGCGAAGAAATACCCGGCCAGCGGAAGGGCGATCAGGACCCACCAGTTTACAGTCAGGACGCCGAAGACGGTCAGCCCTACGACAAGGCTGGTCCCGACATAGTGCAGCATTCGGGTTCGGGGGAGCGAATGTTCGCGCAGGTAAAATGGCCAGAAGTCGGAAAAGCTCTTGTATTCCCTCTCGGCCATCCTTCGATTTCCCCGTGTCCTGAATGTTGTCCTCTTCGAACCGGATCTGAAGCAAATGCGAGTCGATTTCAACGATAGCAGGTCACGCGCCGATGGGGTCTGACATCTTCGCGATGCGGCAGACAAGCCTGCAAATTGGGGGAAATGCCTGAAAAGCCCGCCCTGCGCCCTCGCAAAGGGGCACAAATGGTCCTAGCACTAAGGCGTAATTTCAGACTGGAGACGATTTAGAATGGCCGAATGGCTCGATTCCGTGCTGCCCAAGGACTGTCCTCGCAGTGAAGGGCTCGCGATCGCGCGACTTGCGAAGGCGAACCAGATCGGGCGGGGCGGACTGACATTGACGAGCCCGGCATTCGAAGCCGGAGGCGTCCTTGATCCATGCTTCACGGCTGACGAAGAAGACGCCGTTGCGCCGCCGCTGGAATGGACCGCCCCGCCTCCCGGCACGCAGGAACTGGTTATCCTGGTCGAAGACGCGAGCGCCAGCCCGCCGACCCTGCACTGGGCCGTATGGGGCCTTGGCGGACAGCGCGGAAAATTGCTGGAGGGCGAAGTGCCGCCGCGTGTCGGCAAGAACGATCGCGGCAATTCGGAATGGCTCCTTCCCCAGCTGGAAACCGGAGCAGAGGCGCACACCTATGTCTTCCAGATATTCGCGCTGGACCTGCCGCTGACGCTGCTGCCGGGCGCAACGAAGGACGACCTGCTTGCCTCGATGGAGGGGCAGGTCACCGCAGCGGCGGTGCTCGCTGCAAAATACCAGTCGCTTCCCGAGGAAGAGATCGACTGGGACGACGAAGACGCTATCGACTGAAACACTTGCCAACAGGAGATTTGTAATGGCCGGAAAGAACAACGCCCTTCAGAAACCCGTCACGGTTTCGCCCGAACTTGAAAACGTGATCGGCAAGGGCCCGATGACCCGCGCCCAGGTCACGTCCAAGGTGTGGGAATACATCAAGAAGCACGACCTGCAGAAGCCGACCGACAAGCGCACCATCGTGCCTGACGACAAGCTGGGCGCCGTCATCGGCAAGGAAGAAATTTCCATGTTCAAGATGACCGCAGCGGTGTCGAAGCACCTCAGCTGATCAGAGATTGCGGGCGAGGGGCCATCGGGTCACCTCGCCCGCCCACAGGGCCAGCCAGATAATCAGCGGCTGCGCGATCATGCGCGGCACGTGATAGGCAAGGCCCAGACCCCCTGTCGCACCGCTGTTCGCGCTGGCGAGGTCGATGGCGAAGTGATGCATGTTCGCCGGCCATACGCACAGCGCATAGAGGGCAAGGCCCACGCCGGCCGCGCGGCGCAATCGCGCGGAGTAGGGCTGGAGCAACCCTGCCGCACCGGCAATCTCCGCGATCCCGGTCCAGAACACCACCGCGGCGGGTGCAGGAACCCATGGCGGGGTGATCAGCAGGAACGGGACAGGCGATGCTATGTGGAGATAGCCCGCGACCGCATAGAACAATGCCAGGACGGCGCGGGTGACTGCTTTCGCCATGTCCCGTGCCATCGCATGTCATGGCGTGCGCCTCAACTCAGTCTTCGACGATCTCGACCTCTCCGGTAAACGCGATATGGTCGCGAATATGCTCCGCGTCCGGCAGCGGGTCGGTATAGGTCCAGGCGGCGTCTTCCAGCATTGCACCGCCGGCATTGATGCTGAAATAGCTTGCATCACCCTTCCATCCACAATGGGTCGTCTTGTCCGAGTGGACGAGATTGCCGCGATTGACACTCGCTGGCGGGAAATAGTGATTTCCCTCGACAATCGCGGTGTCGTCGCTGCGAGCGATGGTTTCGCCATTCCAGCGTGCTTCCATGGTCATGGCAAAGGTCCTTTTGCTTTCGTATGCGGTTTCGCTAGGTCAGCGAAACAGAAGCCGACCCGTTCCACCGGGTCGGAAATTCCGATGGAGAGAAAGCCAATGATCCCGCGTCCGTCCCCCTTATTCGCCGCCCTGCTTCTTTCCGCGACTGCATCGCCGGCATTTGCACAGTCGGCAGAAGAGGTGGCGGCGGCAGCGCTGGACGCGGCCCCTGTGTGGGACGGGCATAACGACGTTCCGATCCAGCTGCGCGGCCGGTTCGGGAACGTGCTTGCCGATTTTGATTTCGAGGATACGACCGGCACGGCCACCGACACACGCGCTGCGATGCATACCGACATCACCCGTGCACGCGCAGGCAGGTTGGGTGCGCAGTTCTGGTCCGTCTATGTCAGCGCGTCGCTGGACGAACCCGAAGCGGTGCAGGCGACCATCGAGCAGATCGACGTGACCAAGCGGCTGATCGCGCGGTATCCCGGCGATCTGGAACTGGCGTTGACCGCAGACGACGTGGAGCGCGCGGTGTCCAATGGCCGGATTGCCTCGCTGATGGGAATGGAAGGCGGGCATTCCATCGGATCTAGCTTGGCGGTCCTGCGGCAGATGTACGCGATGGGCGCGCGCTACATGACGTTGACGCACTCGAAGACGCTCAGCTGGGCGGACAGCGCGACCGACGAGCCGCGCAATGACGGGCTGAGCGACTTCGGCAAGGACGTGGTGCGCGAAATGAACCGGATCGGCATGCTGGTCGACCTGAGCCATGTGAGCGAGAAAGCCATGCACGACGCGCTGGACGTGGCGAGTGCACCGGTGATCTTCAGCCATTCGTCTGCCCGGGCGATCAACGGCCACGCCCGGAACGTGCCGGACAGCGTTTTGCAGCGGCTGCCGGAGAATGGCGGCATCATCATGGTAACCTTCGTGCCCGGGTTCCTGAGCGAGGAAGCGCGTGTCTGGAACGCCAACCGTGCGGCAGAGACTGCCCGGCTTGAGGCGCTATGGCTGGGGCAGCCCGGCGAAGTCGCCCGGCGGCTGGAGGCATGGGACGAGGCCAATCCCCTCCCGCAATCCTCCATTGCCCAGACCGCCGACCATATCGACCACGTGCGTTCGGTCGCGGGTATCGACGCGATCGGCATCGGCGGGGATTACGACGGCATTCCCTTTGCGCCGCCGGGGCTGGAAGACGTGTC
>NZ_BTGS01000030.1:0-6484 GCF_042851395.1 Altererythrobacter sp. MTPC7
TCGATCCTCGACCTGCCTTCAAAGCCAGCATCCCAAAGCACTTGGGCTGGCCCTCGGAAGGGGCCACAATTCTGCGGAAGGTCGCCGCGCTGGGCGCAGTCGGCGGCTATGTCGTAAATGTCCATCGTTGCAGTGAGGAAGGCCACCGATGGCGCGGCGCGGATCGCGCCGCTATCCATGATCGTGAGGCCAAAGCGAAATCCACGCTCCGTCATGGTCAGGAGGAATCGCCGCGCACCAATTTGTGTGCAATGCGACAAGAGAATGGCGGTGGTGAGGATGCAGGACATATCGGGCTTGCTGCCGTCCTCGATCCGGTCGGCCAGGATCGCACCCATATTCTCGTCAAAACGCGGGTCGTCGCGGTCGATCCCGGTATAGACTTCAAGCCCCTTCGCGCCGGAGAGAACGGCCTGAAAGGTGGCTGCGACCATAGACTGTATGTGGTCGCCATCGATTCCGTTTACAGGCGGTGATTTAGTGGTGCGCTTTCGGAATATATCCTTGAAACCCATGTCCCCCTGCCTCCGTCAACCTGATCTTAACCCAAAGTGTCGGAAATAGTAATTCGGCTATAGTCGGACTGTTAGCGATTCCGGCAACTAGATCAAGCGCCCATCGCAAATCAGTTCCCGCTCCTATAGAGCGAAACCTCTGCGGACGTGGGACGATTCCCACATTGCCCGCAACGCAGTCGGTCAATCAGCTCGTAGGCGAGCGTTGAGCGCGGCACATGATGCTGCGCGGCAAACTGACCTACGCGCTCGGTCACTGCATGGCCGCACCCACAGCGAATCCGCAGCCAGCAATTTTCCCGATACCAGAGCGGGTCAACCGGCTTCGGGCGATGATAGTTGGCGGCCATGCAGGCAATGAAGCACCGCGTCCCTGCGAGGGGTCAAGGGCCATGATCGGAATGCTGGGCCGGAACGGCAAAAGGGGCGCGCTGTCCAGACAGCGCGCCCCGATTTTTGGACCCAAAGACTGGCTTTGTAAGGGGGCCGATGGCGCGCCCCCGCGCCATCGGCCTGCACATCAAGCGGAACGGGACATTTCGCCTTCGTCCTCGTCCTGCTTGGGTGAAACCTTCTTAGACTGCATCGGCTGCGGAATCCAGTCCGATGGCAGACGGTCGGCCATCGCAACGGCGAGGTCCGCGCCCTTCATCTTCTTGCAGTTCTCAACGGCTCCGTCGCCGCATTCCTGCGCCAGCACTTCAAGCATCTTGCCTTTCCGCATCCGGTCGAAAAAGGCGACGGGCGGGGTCCAGGTGCGGCTCAAGTCGAGACTGGCCGCATCGGCGTAAGTGTCGGCATTGGCAATGCGCTTGTCGGCGCTGTAGCCATGCGGAATTGTGGCGTTGAGGCTCGATGCAACAAGGGCTGCGAGTAGCTGCATCTTGTCATCCTCGGCCATTGCCCGGATCGCCTCGAACCTGCCGATGGCCGGAATGTCGGCAAAGCGTTCCACCATCGAATCCTCAACGCGCCGGATCGTGCTGTTGGTCATAAGGTCATCATCAACAGCAGGGCGGCTTTGCTGGGCACCGATCTGCGAGGCAAGATCGTAGGAATAGGCGCCATGCACAAGCTGGGCGGTGAGGGTGTCCAGCAGCACGTCCAGCGCCAGTGCCGGGTTGCCCGCAACGGCCTCCTGCAAGGCCAGTGTGCGAATGCCGGTAAGCTGCTCGACCAGCGCCTTGGAATATGGCCCTTCATCGGCCTTCGCCTTCTTCTCCCCGCTGCCGGTCCCTTCGCGCTGCAACCGGACATGGCGGGTCTGCAAGGTTCCGGCATGGTCGAGATAGGCATAAACGGCGTTCTGCTCCCGCAATTCGGCGGGGAAGGACAAGCGGGCCTGCGCGATCTGTTCCAGTTCGTCGTGAAGCTGCTCAAGTTCCTCGCCGGTCGGTTCGCTATCCTCGATTTCCGCAATGCGCTCGTGCAGTTCCTCGATCCGCGCCGCTTCCTCGTCGGTAAGGTCGCGCTTGGCGGGGAAAAGGGTCGGGAGCGAATAGAGATTGTGGGGGTGCGAAAGCGAAACCTCGACCTGCTTCCAGCCCAAGTCCCTCAATTCCTGCTCGACGCTTTCCAGCTTCGCAATGGCCAGCTTTTCGACCAGTTCGGGGTCATCGGCATAACCATCGCCCTGCTTTGCGAACAGGTCGGCGGTGATCGTGCCGCCAGCCTCGGCGTATGCCTCGGCTCCGACAAAGAGAAACAGGCCATCGGCGGTCGCCAGCTTGTCGTCGGTGAGGGCTTCGCGGATTTTCCATGCGCGGTCGCCATGCGCCTCAAAAAGCTGCTCCTGCAAGGCGTGGTCATCCGTAACGGTAAGCGCGCGGGCTGTCTCGATGCTCAAGCGATCCTCGCCCATTGCATCGAGCAATGAGGGGGCGAGTGCGCCAAGCGCCAGCAGCTTGCGAACGTGCGAGACCGAATAGCCGAACCGGGCTGCAATATCCTCGGCGCTCTGGCCCTTGGCTCGCAATTCATTGAAGGCTCTCACGCTATCGGCGGGGTGCATCGCTTCGCGCTGCGCGTTCTCGGACAGCGACAATTCAATGGCTTCGGCCTTCGTGCGAATGGTGACGGGAACCGGAAAATCGGCCTCGATCTTCCCTGCATCGCGCAAGGCTTCCAGTGCGCGTAAACGCCTGCCGCCAAAGAAAACACGGTGCTTGCCGCGCTCTTTGTAAACGCCAAGGTTCTGCATCACGCCATTGGCCTCGATGTTGGCCGCAAGCTGCTCGATCCCCTCCGCGCTCGGTGCCACGCGCCTGACATTGGCGGGGGCGAGGGCAAGGGCGGAGAGTGCAACGGTGCTGGTGGTGGTCTTTGTCATGGTCGTAAATCCTGAATGAATTGAGGAAGTCCAGGGCGGCACGATTGCCGCCCCGGTGATGGCCGATCAGTATTCGTCGGCCCGAAGAATGGTGAGGATGCGGTATGTTACTGCCGGGTCGGCGGGGTCATCCGATCCGTAAACAAGCGCCTGATCGTAATAGTCGATCTTCCAGTAGCAGCGCGTTTCCTTCCAATCGAAGATACCGAAATCGCGCTGGCCGTAGGGGTCATTGTCGCCTGTGAAATCGGAGTAATCGCGCACGATCCGCAGCAGGTTGCCTTGGTCGATCCAGAACGGCGATGCGCCGCTATCCTCGATCATGGCTTGAATGCCCTGCGTCATCACGACTCGGCCCAGCAGGTTGTTGTTAGGACTGGCCCGCAAGCGGTCATTGAGAACCGCCACGCGCTCTGCGTATGCTTCCCGTTCTTCGGGGGTCATCTGTGCGAAATTGGTCATGTGCATTTTCCCTTTCTTCTGGTGAGCCGAAGGCGATGGCCCGCCATCGGCTTCTGCCCGCTGGCGAAGCCGGGGGATGGGAATGTGCAATTCAGAGCCGATTGCCGGGGAGGGGGATCACCCGGCCTGCACAAGTGAGCCTGCGAACGCGGAAGGCTGGGGACACCCCGGCAATCGCCAAGCGACGGCCCCAAGGGCCGGAGACGGTCCAGCTCTTGCACAGGGAAGGGGGGGCCGCCCCTTCCAGAACGAGACGACAAATCGCCGCCTGGGCGGCTCTATCGGGGTGCTGGCATCGCCGGCACACTGCGCGCCAGGCACAGCCAGGCGCGCTCAATCATGCCGCCGATCGCGCGCATGATCGTTCAGAGATTAGGGCCGGAATGATCCGCTGTGCGGATCCTCCGTCATCATTGCCTTAGCCCTGATTGTTACCCGAACGGGCCGAAACTGTTTGCAGGTTCGGTGAGGTTGGCGGCTCTGCCGCCTAGCGAATAAAGCAGGTTCACGGCTTCAGAGTAGGTTCGATGCTCTCAACGCTCCCGCTCATCCTCGCGGCTCGATTTGTCGGCTGAAGAACGCACCGGATCGGATCGGCCTGCCTGTCGATCTGTCTCACCGCGCCCTGTGTCTCGCTGGCGTTGCAGCTCGCGGTCCACTGCGGCCCCGATAGTGGCGAGGCGTTGAAGGGGCTGCATCCCCTGCATGTCGCGCACTGGAATCTGATTGGTCCGCGCCTCATCCAGCTTGCGCTGAAAATTATCAGGATTGGCAATGTCCTTGGTCAGCGCAAGGATTCGCGCGGCCTTCTCCCGCTCGGATTCCGGCGCGTCGGCAAGGCCCTTCTCGGCTTGTTTGACAGCCAATTGCGCTACATTGCCATGTTCGCGTTTCAGGTCGTCCAGTGACAGGAATGGCCCAAGCTGGGCTGGCCCTGATCCGCGCCCCTGCAACACCTGTATCTGCTCAAGGAGCAAATTGGTGTCGCGCTCGGCAATGATGCCGTGCTTGTGAAGGATCGGCGTAATCCGTTCTACTTCGCGCTGGATGAAGGCCGCTTCCTGCGGTGTGAACGGGCGGTTGCGTTCCTGCTCGACCAGAGCGCGGGCGCGCGGTTCGTCGGCTTCAGGCGTTCGGGACAGGTCGAAACGCTGGATCGCCTCGCCGCCCCTGCGATAGATCGTGAGACTATCGGCAAGGCGGTTGTCCTGAATCCGGTCCAGGGTGTCGAGCATACCGCGCAAGGCGTTCTGGTGGGCTTCGGGCGCGGTCATGCGGCCGACCCCGCGCGCTTCCTTCTGCGCTGCATAACGCTGCATGATGCCTAGCGCGGACATTTCCGGGCTAACAGCGAGCGCCCGCGCATCGGTCGTGTAACCTGCCTCACGGAACTGTTGCAGGGTGGCTGCGACCGTTTCCGCATTCCGCATGGTTCCTTCGACCATGACGTTCACCCCGCGCTGGGCGGCGTCTGCGATGGCTTTTTCAACCAGGCGTCCTGAATCGCGGTCGGTATAGAATGCCGCCGTCTGATCGTCGGCGCGCTGCAATCCTTTGTAGTGAGGCAGGTATGAGCGCAGATCATCACCGATGATCTTGGCCAAGCCGCCTTGGCCGGAAAATTCGCGCTCCGCCGCTTTCTGCATTGGAGTTTTACCCGATCCGGGCTGGCCACCCAGGACAACGGCTGTGGGCCGTTCAACGGGCTGGGCGTTCGCAAAAAGGCGGGGCGCGACACGCGCCTCATAGATGCCCTGCAATTCATCAGGCGCAAGGCTGTGCTTTTCGGGGTCGCGTTCCATGCGGCTGCTCAAGCCGCTACGGCAAGAGCCTCTGCCGCGTCACGCGCGCGGACCATTGCGCTGTATTCGAGCAACACCTGTTGCACGTTAGCGGAGTCGGTGACGTTCAGAGAGTGCATAACCGCTGTGGCCTGATCGGTCCGCATTTCGAGCCAGGCGATGCGGGCGGCATTTGGAGCCGGGGACTTTTCCTCAAGCCAAATCTGCTCGCTATAGCCAGCGATCACGTCATTGATGGCCTCAAGCGCCGCCTCGTAGGCAATCGCCTGATCCTGGGTCCACAAGGGGTATTGGGTGCCATCTGTCGTCATGTCGTCACCTTATAGCACTGGATGCTGAACGAATAAAGAACATAGCTGTTGGCCAGTAGTGTTCGCTGGTCATCGACCCGAACAGCGAACATCTGCTGGCCAATATCGGTTCCACCGCAGAACCGTGCCGGTGGCGAGCATGGCGCAGGAAAGATCGCGGCCATCGGCCAGCTCGCAGAACGCTCCGGTGCGGCTTCCTCCGGCTGATCCGGTGGACCGGCAGCGCATGGCAGGTGCGCTGACGCGAATGTGGGCGTATTGCGCGCCGGAAAAGCGATAAGTGCCGCGTGAACCGCCAAGCAGAGTGACCAGAGCGGTGGTTGCCGACTGCCCGGATGCCTTTGGGCATGGCTGACCAGGACGGCAAGATTCGTCGCGTTCGCGGGCCGCTATGCCGGCGATGCGAACGCGCGGGCCTTCCGCGCACCAAACAGGTCCGTCGCCATCTGCGACAAGGGTAGGGGTGCAGGCGAACAGGAGGCCAGCGGCGATGATTTGCGCGGGCATGGGTCAGCTCCCGCGAAGCGCGGAAATGAGGAACATGACGCCGCCAGCCAACATGCCAAGCTGGGCCAGGAGCAACAGCGAAGCCTCGGCCCACAAGAGAAGATCGCGGCCCTGCGGAGAAGCATCGTTGCCCTCGTTAAAATCGCGGCGCATTCGTGTTTCTCCGGGTCAGGGGTAAAAAGTCTGGTGAACAGCCGATTTACTATAGGTCACAACGTCCATTTATTGTCTTAGGACTATTTCCGATAGAATGGAAGCCGCGCCTAGTTCTGATCCGCCAGCAGGCGATTGCCCTGATCCGAAAGAGGATTGGGCGGGTGCGGTGGCGTGGCATGATGAGTTACGCAGAAACGTGCAGGCCAGCCACGCGATGCGATACATCGAAGATCGTGCCCAGGAACGGCGACGGTGGAACGAGCAATGGGCCGCGATAATGACCGGCGGAGCATCCCCATGTCCGCCTGCGGCAGCTCCCCGTCGCCTGTCGGTCCTGAAACAGTTGGCGAGCGCCTTCAAGGCGCTCGCCCGCCGCTAAATCCATTCCGGCGCGCCCCGGCC
>NZ_BTGS01000031.1:0-5331 GCF_042851395.1 Altererythrobacter sp. MTPC7
CACATCATCACCGCTGTGATCGTGATCAATGCGATCGGATTGGGGCTGGAGACCTCGCCGACGATAATGGAGCGTTTCGGCGAGATCCTGCTCATGCTCGACCGCATTGCAATCGCGATATTCGTAGTAGAGCTTGCGATGAAGATGTTCGCATACCGTCTGAGCTTTTTCCGCAGTGGCTGGAATATCTTCGATTTCGTGATCGTCAGTGTGGCTTTGGTGCCAGCCTCCCAACAGTTCTCCGTCTTGCGTGCGCTACGCATCCTGCGCGCGCTTCGACTGCTATCGGTCGTGCCCAGCATGCGGAAAGTGGTTGTCGGTCTATTTAGTGCCATCCCAAGCATCGGAACGGTGATTCTAATGCTGGTGCTGCTGTTCTACATCAGCGCGGTTATGGCGACGAAGCTGTTTGGCGCGGCTTTTCCAGAATGGTTCGGGAGTTTAGGGGCATCGCTTTATTCGCTCTTCCAGATTATGACGCTGGAAAGCTGGTCAATGGGAATCGTCCGCCCCGTAATGGAGGAATTTCCCTATGCATGGGCCTTCTTCGTGCCCTTCATCCTGATTACCGCCTTCATCGTACTGAACCTCTTTATCGGCGTGATCGTAACCGCCATGTCTGAGACGACTGAAGAGGAAGCGCATGGCGAGCGCGAGGATATCTTGCGGCAGCTGCGCATCCTAAGCGACGAGGTACAGGCTCTTCGTAAGGCTGCCGAAAAGAATGCCTAGACCTGCGCGTTACGCGAGAATTTCCATTCGGTTTTGTACGTTCTGGCTAGTGGATTGAGCTGGAATTTCCTGCCGACACGGTGCGAACGGCGGACTAGAACTTGGTACATACTGTGCTAGCTTTGCAACGGAACTCCACACTTATTGCGAAGTCAGTCTGACTGCATCTTTTAGTGAATGCGGTCTTAGAGCTATCAAGCTTGCTCCAACAGCGCAGCATGTTGTGGAGCAATATCTATTTTCAAGACGTCGCCCACAGCTGGAGGCTGATCTATCAGGCGCATAGTTGCTCGTTGTTCTCCTACCCTCAGGTGCACCTCGTACCACACCCCGCCGAAGTGTACTGCTACGACTTCGGCGGCCACTCCGTTCGTTGAAGGTCGTAGCGCTTCCGGTCGCAGCATAGCGGTCGCTGGCCCGTCGGGCCATTGCTCCACTGGCCAACTGCCAAAAGCGCACTCTGCTCGACCCGACTCCACAACCGCTGCAAGGACATTGGCTCGTCCCAGCAAACGTGCCGCCACGGCAGAACGCGGTCGCCGATAACATTCTTCGGGCGTGCCTCTTTGGATGACTCGCCCTTCAGACATCAGCAGCAGATCGTCTCCGAGCAACATTGCTTCTTCAGGATCATGGGTGACTATCAAGACGGCAGCATCGCTGTCGCGAAGCCCGGTAAGGACCGAAACTCGTAAATGCGCTCGGAGATCGCCGTCAAGCCCCGAGAAAGGCTCGTCGAGAAGCAGCGCGCTTGGGCGAGGCGCGAGCGCACGTGCAATTGCGACGCGCTGCTGCTCGCCGCCCGACAGGTTGTGCGGCCAAGACGAGGCACGATCTGCCAGCCCGAAGCGGTCGAGCAATTCCATCCCGATTTTGCGTTTCTCCGCAGCCGGCTTTCCTTTTAGGCCGAAGGTAACGTTCGCCAATGCGGTGAGGTGTGGGAACAGCGCAAAGTCCTGAAAGACGAGCCCAATCCGTCGCTGCTCCGGCTGCACTCTGACGCCAGCTCCCTCAAGCAGTCGTGCTTCAGCTTCGATTTCCCCCTCGTCCGCGGCTTCGAGCCCCGCGATGATGCGCATCAGCGTGCTTTTGCCGCAACCTGAAGGCCCGAGCAGGCAGGTAATTCGCCCTGCATGAAGCTCGAAGGCCACCTCGTCTACAGCGAGTACATCGCCAAAGCGCTTCGTCACAGAACGGACGGTCACTCCTGGGGGTCGGGGATTGTGCACGTCTCGGATCTAGCTTCCGGGTCTCGAGACCGCAATCTTTCGGCTGAGCCAGATTGTCGGCGGCAGAGCCAGAACGATGATGAGAACGGACGGCCAGCCCGCTTGGCCTAGACGCTCGTCCAACGCATAATTGTTGGCGATCACGGCCAAGGTATCGAAGTCAAAAGGACGCAGGATTAACGTCGCAGGCAGTTCCTTCAGTATGTCTACGAATACAATCAACGCTGCAGTGAGAAGCGCGCCGCGCGCAACCGGCACTTGGACGAACCATGCCGCTCCGGCCTCCGTACGGCCGAGCGTGCGGCTGGCCCATACCATCGACGGCGTGACCCGTGCCAGACCTGCATCAATCGGTTCTAGCGCTGCCGCCATCAATCGTGCTGCGTAGGCATAGACGAGCAGACCTATGCCTACCCAGAAGGTGGAGGCCATGGGTACGATTTGCCAGACGGCAGCTGCCGGCATGAGAAGCCCGATCGCGATGGCGGCACCGGGCGTCGCATAGCCAAGACTCGCAATCCGGGCCAACTTCGGGGCTCGTGTAGCCCCAAGGGCCAGTAGCAGTGCCAGAGCTGTGGTCACGACAGCGCCCCCGATTCCCATCGTGAGACTGTGCCCGGCGGCATCGATAAGGCGACGAATGTCAGGCTCGTGATCGAGGGCGTTGTGAATGAGCCATGCGAAGGGCAGCAGCAGCGCGGTCGTCAGAAGACCGGCGCAGAAGAAGGTTGCGGCCGCTGCTCTGAAGCCTCGCAAGGTCGAAACCGGGAGCGGACGAGGCTGAACCCTTGCGCTATCGTGACTGCGACCGGTGCGAGCGTTACGCTCGACCCACAACAGCACCGCCGCGGCGAGTAAGAGCGGGAGTGCGAGCTGCGCTGCCCCGGCTATTGTTCCAAAAACTGACCATGCCCGCACGACGCCAGTGGTTAGTGTCTGCACGGCCAGGAACTGCACCGCGCCGTAATCCGCTAATGTCTCCATAACAGCTAATGCCACGCCGGCCGCGAGAGCTGGCCTAGCCAATGGTAGTGCGGCGCGCCGGAAAGCCTCGAGCTGCGAGCAGCCGAGAAGACGGGCTGCCTCCAGTGCGGAGACGGATTGGCCCAGAAAGGCCGTGCGCATTGCAAGATAGACGTAAGGGTAGAATGCGCAGGAGAGGACAAACGCGGCGCCGCCGGTACTGCGAATCTCGACTGGGAGATCGAAACCCAGTGCGGCGCGCATCCAGATCCGCAAATCTCCTGCCGAGCCGAGCAGGTCTGTATAAGCATAGGCCAGCGCAAACCCTGGAGCTGCAAGGGGCAGAGCAAGCGACCAAGAAAAGAATGTGCGTCCCGGAAAACGGTACATGACCACGAGCCACGCAGCGACCGACCCCAGGACAGCTGTTCCAACGCCGACCAAAAGGGCGAGCCATGCAGATGTCCAGCCATAGCGCAGAAGGTCACGCGGCGGAATGTCGGCGCCTTGGCCTGACAGAGCAGAGACGAGGACCCCGACAAGCGGGATCACGGCGATCAGTGACGCGGCCAGCGCCCATAATTGGAGGGATGACAGGCTGGGGAGTCGCCATCGGCGCTCCTCCAGCGATGAGGAGCCAGCGGAGGCTCCGCCTAACGCCACCCGACCCTACTCATGATCGCCTGCGCTTCGGGCTGGTGTTCCGCAAAGGCGGAGACAGCCATCGGATGCGCTTCGAAATCAATATAGGAATCCACCGGCGTGGGAGCGGAAACCGCTGGACTTGCCGGGAACTCGTTATTGTTGCGAGCGAAGTGCTGCTGCACCTCAGGGGATGCAAAAAATTCGAGAAGGCGAATGGCGTTCTCGCGGTTCGGTGCATTGGCTGCGACGCCCCCGCCGGAAATATTCACGTGACTGCCCGCCCCTCCGAGCGAAGGAAAGGCCAGTTCCAACCGACCGGCGATTTCGCGGTCACCTTCGTCCTCGCCATTTTCCATCCGGATGAAATAATAGCTGTTGGTGATCGCCACATCGCAAATTTCCGCTCCCACAGCTCGGATCTGGTCCCGGTCGCCGCCCTCAGGCTGACGCGCCATGTTGGCGACGATACCGCGCGCCCATTCTTCGGTGCGCTCGGCGCCCCACGCTTCAATTAGTGCGCCGACGAGCGAAAGATTGTAGATGTTGTCGGAGGAGCGCACGCAAAGGCGGTCGCGGAAGCGTGGCGAAGCGAGATCTTCATAGCTGTCCACTTCGTCAGCTTGGACCCGCTCAGGATTATAGGCAACGACCCGAGCACGACGCGTAAAGCCGTACCAATTACCACTCGGCTCACGTAGGTTGGCCGGAACGCGCTCCGACAGAAGGTTGGATCGGACCGGTTGAAGAACGCCTGCTTCCTCCGCTCGCCAAAGCGCGCCTGCATCTGCTGTAATGAAAAGGTCCGCAGGACTGCGCTCTCCCTCGCTCCGCATTCGCGCAATAAGCTGATCGGCGTTACCGTCTACGCGGTTGATTGTAATACCTGTTTCTCTCGTGAAACGCTCGTAGAGCTCAAGGTCACTATCGTAGTGTCTGGCAGTATAGAGATTCACTTCGCCCGCCCCGGCACCATCAGCGGTGTCGTCGGCACCGTTCCCGCACGCTGCCAGAAAAAAAGTGCTTATCGCGATCGCCGATAAGGAAATCATTTTCATCATGCTTCTCCGAGAGTTGGCCGGGGCCTATCTATATTGCGAAGCAGTTGCAACCAGCAAGGTCTTCGATTGATGTCTCAGCGCCGTTCCCCAGCAAGATGCGGAACTCGTCCGCTTGCCGAGGTCGTTCGATCAGCAAAGAGAATACGGCGCTATCGTGACACACACACCAGCCCATCCCCCGACTGAAGGCGCGCGCAGAATAGACGCGTTACAATTGGGGCGGTTGCCCACAGCTAGTTGGCACGGCTAGGGCCTATTGATGACCGAATTTCCGAAGCCGCCCGAGGAGCCCACTCTCCCCGCCGATCGGCCATCCTCCCGCAATTCCTTTACTCGCTTTCTTGACGGCGTCGAATGGCTGGGCAACCTCTTGCCGCATCCGGTGACGCTGTTCCCGCATTATCTCCAAACATCCTATTCGAAGCGGTTATCGCGCGCGAAGCGTTTGGCGGCAGAAGCGCCGCCATTAATGGCAGCTTTTCGGGGCGTGAACGCGAGCCTTTAATGACAGAAATGAGGGCGCAAAGCGGACCTCAGCCGGTCAGCTCTACAAAAATTTCCCAATGTTTTGAGTGCCCACCATTGTCACGCCGGGCGCGCCAAATACCGCCGCTTGCCGCCATTTCATCTCAGCCACCGCCCAGAGTACCCTGACGTAGTGCAGGCGGCGGCACATTGCGGACATCTGAGCGGCGTTGATAAAC
>NZ_BTGS01000032.1:0-5327 GCF_042851395.1 Altererythrobacter sp. MTPC7
GACTCCGTTTGCTCGCCGTTCGTCAAGGACCCACGATCAGTCTTCCCAGAAGGCCTGATCGTTACCGATATCTGATGCGTAGAATGAAGCTTCCACAATCCGGGCGCCCTTGAAACTGAATACGGCAAGCTCCTGCCCGCGAATGGTCCGATTGTTCTTATCCGCACTCCAATCGACAACGGCAGCGCAATGGTTGCCTGTCTCAACAGTGCTGGCGACCCGCAGGGTGAAGGTCCCGCCTGTGGTGGCGAGGGCACCCTTGAGCATGTCCACCACCGCATCGGCTCCCCGAAGCTGTCCCATATGATCACCGACGACCGGCTCGTTCCAACGCACATCGTCTGCCAACCACACACGTAACGCATCCGGGTCGTTAGCCTGTCGGGCCTTATAGAAGGCATAGACTAATTCAGCTGGTGATTGATGGTCGATACTCATGTGGCTTATCTAGCCGCACCGTTGCGAGACCGCCACGACATTCATGATGAGGTGCCTTCGACGAACACGTCTATTCGAAGACCGCTTTCGACTATTGCCGCTCTGAAACCGGTCAGGCAGCAAACCACCCCAAAAGCTGACGCCCATCTAACGCAGCTTAGAGCCTGATAGCCGACTGTCAGCTTTATCACTTGATCTGAGCAAAGCCGACATTCCGCTACCGACCCAATAGCGGACATCCGAGGGCCGGGGGTGACTGCGGGTTACGTGCCTGTTAGGTGAGACCGCTAATGGCGATCGGAAGTCGATCAGCCTTCAGGAGAGTATACGTGCTTTTTCACACCATGGTCGGATCGAACGATATTGAACGATCCAAGCGCTTCTACGACACAGTTCTCGACACCTTAGGTGCAGGGGAAGGGACGCGGAACATCGCCGACAGCGGCCATACCCGTCTGATCTACAATAACGGCAACGGAACCAACTTCATCGTCAGCCAGCCGATCAACGACGAACCGGCAAGCGCCGCCAACGGCAGCACAGTCGCCTTCTCCTGCGACTCGCCCGAGCAGGTGAAGCAGCTTCACGATACCGCCGTTGCCGCTGGCGGAACCTCGATCGAAGCTCCGCCCGGACCGCGCGAAACTGCCTCCATGGGCACCATCGAACTGGCCTATTTTCGCGATCCCGACGGCAACAAACTGTGCGGAATTCATTTTCCTGCCTGATCCGTCCGGCGCGGGTCTGCTTCTAAACCTAGCAGACCTCGATCATGCGATCCCGCGAATGACCGCTTGCCACCCAAAGTCAGTCATTCGCTGCCGGCTCGCCATCTCCTGAAACCGGACCGGCTGCTTTTTAAGCTTTACAGATAAAAGCGGCTGGTCTGCCAACGACCCAATTGCGGACATTGGCATATAGCCAGCTTTGCGCCCAATTTCGATCATCTGCCCTGTACCTATAACCGCCTAGAAGCGGACCCACAGTTAGGACCTGCTAGGATTTGTGAGCGGCCATATTCTATCGGGCTTTCGGATTTAAAACGCTGGAGTTCTCCTTCAACGCTGCAATCACCGCGTCCGCAACCGCGCGAACCCTTGGCATGTGTCGCATGTCGATATGCACCCCTAACCAGATGTCACGGACCAGTTCCGATTTCGAGTTCTTGAGCCGGACGAGGCTTGGTTCCAAATCTGCTCTGTAGCAAGCCAGGGCTGCGACCCCGGCACCTGCGAGAGTAGCATGTAGCTGCACTTCGCGACTGTTCGATCTGAAGCCTATGGAGGCGTTCGGAAATACTTCTCGAAGCAACTTGGCTTCCGGTAGGTGGGCCTGATCGTCCAAAACCGTGACGAGCCGCACATCGCCGCGTTTGGCCGGCTCGATCCACTCAGCGGTGGCATAAAGCCCGATGGCAACCGCACCAACGCGTCTGGTTGCAACTTCATGTCCTTCAAATCGTGTCATGCGGAGCGCAATATCGGCTTCGCGCTTCGACAGACTGAGCGATCGCGTATCGGGAACAAGCTCTACCACGATGCCCGGATGCTTGTCTTGGAGCGCAGCAAGGGCCGGCGCGACTATGCGCGCGGCCAGCGTGTCAACTGTTGTCAGCCTAACGACTCCTTCGAGAGCAACGTCCCTTCCGGTGATCGCGCGTTCCGCAGCCAGGACTTCAGCTTCAGCGCGTTCCGCATTGCCGAGCACTGCCTCCCCGGGCGGCGTAAGCGCATATCCGGTCGGGGTGCGCTGGAGCAATCGAGCCCCAATTCGTTTCTCCATAGCTGCGAGGCGGCGCCCCATCGTTGGTTGAGTAACTCCAAGCGAGCGCGCCGCGGCCGAGAGCGTGCCGTGCCGCGCGATTGCAAGGAATGTCCGAAGGTCGTCCCAGTCCATGCCTTGGTATACGTAAACGCATAGCCAGTAGTCAATGATGGGCAATTCAATGCAAAACCGTATCAGACTATCTAGTGTTCAACCGACCTGGAGGACTTTATGACTGACGCCATTACAACATCCCGAGCCATTGCCCTGTTGCGAGTGACGAGCGGCTCGCTCCTACTTACGCACGGATTGACCAAGCTAGTCGTATTTACCCCAGCGGGAACGGTCGGATTTTTCGAAAGCATCGGCTTTCCCGGCATTCTCGCGTATCCTGTCATGGCGGGCGAGATTGCGCTTGGATTTGCGCTTATTGTGGGTTTCATGACCCGCTGGGCTGCGCTTGGAGCGCTGGTCATCATGATCGGAGCAATTATCCCGCACCTTTCCGCTGGCTTCAGCTTTTCTAATCCGGGAGGTGGCTGGGAATATCCCGTGTTCTGGGCAGTGACTCTGCTCGCGCAAGCAATGTTTGGCGACGGCGCTTATGCGATCGGTAATCCGTTCGCGAAGAAGGTCTGAACCCATGCTTCGCCCGCTTTTTCTTTCGCACGGAGCTCCGACGCTTCCACTCGAGGATGTAGCCGCCCGCTACTTCCTCGAGGGGCTGGCGCCCACAATACCCCGTCCACGCGCGATCCTTGTCGTGTCAGCTCATTGGGAGACTCGCATTCCCACGGTCAATGCTGTCGAGAAGAACGAGACGATCCATGACTTTGCGGGCTTCCCCGAAGCCCTTTACCGGCTGTCCTATCCTGCGGCCGGCTCTGCGGAGTTGGCAGAACGCGTGGTGGATCTCCTGGGCGATGCCGGTCTGTCTGCAGCCACCGATAACGCCCGCGGTCTCGATCACGGAGCCTGGGTTCCTCTGATGCTGATCTGGCCCGATGCCGACATACCGGTCGTGCAGCTTTCAGTGCAAAGCCAGCTGGGGCCCGGGCATCATCTCGAGGTCGGACGGGCCATCGCGCCCCTTACGCGTGAAGGCGTCCTGATTATCGCCAGCGGAAGCTACACACATGATCTCTCCAGCTGGCGCGGCCAGCAAGGCAAGGAAGAGCCCGAATGGGTCAACGAATTTGCAGACTGGTTCGATGAGGCACTTAGAGAAGGTCGTACCTGCGATCTTCTCGCTTACCGACGTCTCGCTCCGAACGCTCAGCGCAATCACCCGACCGAAGAGCATCTTCTGCCCCTTTTTGTTGCACTGGGGGCGGCAGGATCAGAGGCGTCTGCCGAAAGGCTTCATACCAGCACGACTTACGGTGTCTTGCGGATGGATGCCTACGCATTCGGTCAGGCCGATGATAAACTCACAACGAAGGAAACAAAGTCATGAGCAAGGTTCTCGTTCTATATTATTCGACCTATGGTCACATCGAGGTGATGGCCAACGCGGTCGCGGAAGGTGCGAGGGAAGCAGGCGCGATTGTCGACGTGAAGCGCGTGCCCGAGACGGTCCCGGAAGAGATCGCTCGTGCCAGTCACTTCAAACTGGATCAAGATGCGCCGATTGCCACGATCGAAGAACTGGAAAGCTACGACGCGATCGTCATCGGAACCGGCACAAGGTTCGGCCGGGTGTCGTCGCAGATGGCGGCGTTTCTCGATCAGGCGGGTGGTCTCTGGGCGCGGGGTGCATTGAACGGGAAGGTCGGCGCAGCCTTCACAGCCAGCGCGACGCAGCACGGAGGACAAGAGACCACCTTATTTTCTCTGATCACGAACATGCTGCATTTCGGGATGACCATCGTCGGCCTCGATTATGGGTTCGAAGGCCAATCGGGACATGACAAGGTTCGTGGTGGTGCGCCTTATGGTGCGACTACCATCGCCGGTGGTGATGGCAGCCGCCAACCCGACGAAGACGAGCTTGCCGGTGCCCGGTATCTCGGAGCGCGCGTGGCCAAAACCGCCGAAAAGTTGTTCGCGTGATCAATTCTCAAGGGGGGCGGGCAGCGTATCAAACCTTACCCAATGCCCCCTTTTGCAGAAGGAGCTTGGAGCCGCCACTTATGCGACCGAAGGCTCTCACTTTATATGCAGATTTATTCGCGCTTTCCTCTGGGCCACGGGAGGACACGGCCTTCCCGGTGCGGGGAAAAGGATCATCGCAAAATGACTTTCGACTGTGTTGCGGCAGTCATCACGATTTAGACAAGAGCAAAAAGTGATATTCGATAGCAGCATTGCCGCCCTCGACTGGCTTGGCATCGTGGTTTTCACCATAAGCGGCGCTCTAGTCGCTTCACGCAATCAGATGGACGTCATCGGCTTCATCCTGCTTGGCACGGTAACCGGGATCGGCGGTGGAACCATCCGTGATCTCTTACTGGACAGCCAACCGATATTCTGGATGGATCGTCCAGAATATCTTGGCGTCTGTATGATAGTCTCGGTGGCGGTTTTCTTCACAGCTCATCTCGCCGCCTCCCGCCATCAATGGATACTGTGGTTCGATGCATTGGGGCTCGCGCTCTTCGCAACCGCCGGGGCCGAAAAGGCCAATGCGCTAGGAGAGGCCCCATTGGTCTCGATCACTATGGGCGTCATAACAGCATGCTTTGGGGGGATCATTCGCGACGTTCTCGGAAAAGAAGATTCCATAATCTTTTCTCACGAGATTTACGTGACTGCAGTGGTTCTCGCAGCCTCGACCTATATCGTCCTGCATCCGCTGGGCCTACAGCGTGAAATTGCAATCGTAATTGCGCTGGCATGCGGGTTTGGGTTGAGGGCTGGAGCGCTTTCGTTCGGATGGGCGCTTCCCCGCTACAAACCTCGGGGCCCTGAAAACTGAGCGTTGTCAGCGTTCCGTGCGTTGACGCAACGATCTCGGTTTGGTTCCTAGTACTGTACTGACGGTCAAGAATGATGCTCGCCTCGCATTTCCGGAACGCAATGCTGACGGTAATTCGGCTTCGAGTAAAAGCTCCAAAAGCAGACTGGCTGAAACGGGCCCAGTATTGACTTCTTAGCGAATTGCATTTGCGGCAGCTTTCCACCCC
>NZ_BTGS01000033.1:0-4894 GCF_042851395.1 Altererythrobacter sp. MTPC7
AGCTCGTTACCTTTCGCATCGAGGATACCGCGACCAAGCTTTCCTCGAAGCCCGCCGTCATCAGCGCGCTCGAACTCGCCGCGCTCATGCGCGAGCTGCATTCACACGACGTCGGGCTCGACATCGACGCGAACGAATTCAGCGCGACTCCGATGAACTTCGAAATCAACGCCAATTCGCTCTCGATGGCGAACTTCACCAGCTGCTTCGACCACCGCGCCGAAGTGATCGAGGTTGTCGAGGAGGCGCAATTCCTCGGGCGGACGCTGCGCGTCCAGCGCCCCGAACCCACGGCGCCGATCACGATCGCGGTATCCGAACGTATCGCACTCGCACGGGATCTCATGATGGGGCCGGACCTGGCGGCCAAGGTCCTCTACGCGCTCGGCCGGGATAACGCCGAGCTTGGCGAGTTGACGCTCGAAGGCCTGCGCAACCTCCTGCAGGAGCCGAGCACCCATGATGCGTTCTGCGCAGCGAAGATCACCCCCGTCTATGACAGCCTGACCTATCTCGCTTTCACCGACTGCGGCGAACAGATCCCCGTAGTGGAGTGGGCGTTGTGACCACAGTTCTCCAAGACCATGCGCGCATCGAGATGCGCTGCCCCAATTGCGGGTCCGACGCTATCTGCAAGGATGCCTGGGCCACGTGGGACGAGACCAACCAGCGCTGGGAGCTTGGCGGCGTCCACGATCACGAGACCTGCATTGAATGCGAGCGCGAAGGCGACGATCACTTCGAGCGTATCGATCTGCCCCTCGATGGAGGGATGCCTGAACACTGCGTTTCGGGACTGGGTCGAGACTTGCAGCCTCACCCGGCCACCGGCGTCGAGCATTGCACGCACTGTTGTCCGATCGCCAATGGCGAACGGCAGAACGAAATGCCTTCGACCGACGACTAGCCTCACGCCGGATCGATATGGGAAGAGTGTCCGGCCCGAGCGCCGCGGCACCCTTTTCTCATGCCCGAATATCGGAGCACTGGCGGACCGCGGCAGCGCCGCGAACATGCGGTGCAGATAGAACTTCCGCCTCCCGCGACAAGCCCGTCCGCCACCATCGCCATGAGCACTCCGGCCATGCACGGGTCAAACGAAAATGGACCGACCGTGAAGGTGCTGCGCACCTTCCGCACCACTCGATCAATTTTCGTTTCCCCTCCGCTTCGCTCCGGTGACCCGCGCACCGCCGGAGCGCTGATTCATGGCATGGCGGACGAGCCGCCAACGACAGGAGGCAACCCATGTGCTACACCACGGAAACATTCGCGGCCGACACCGCCACGATCCGGCAGATAAACACCGAAACCATCGCGCTCGACGAGAAAACTCTCGAGGCGGAACGACGCTCATACCACAGCTTCTTCGACGTCCATGTCGTCCAGACCGAAGACGGATACATCCTCCTCGAGGAAGGCGATTACGGCGAACTTCCGATGCACCTCATCGACGATATCGTCTACACCGCCACCGGCAAGATGGACGACGAATACTGACCGGGCGGGGCGGCCGCCCGAGACCTCTCGGACGCCGCCCGTCAGGACGCCTGTTTCCGGCCCGCAGGCTCCATCGCTTCGAGCGCCTCGATCGCGTTCTTCGGCTTCACGCCGACGGCCAGTTCCAACAGTCTCACCGACCGCTCATGGCCGACCTTGCGGACCAGTCTCGCAAGCTTCTTTTCGGCCTCCTCCCTTTCCATCTGCGCGAGCTTCCTCTTGCGCTCGGCGACATCCTTTTCCGCAGCTTCCAGAGCCGCGCGCTCGCGCTCCACTTTCGATACCATTTGCACCTCCGCTTCCGTCTCGAATTGACCCGCAATCGATGGACCAATTGCGGGTCAATTCCGAGGCTTTTTTTGCCTGACGCTTTTGCGGTTTTCGCTGCTGGACAGGTAGTTGGTTTCAGGGCCATCCTCGCGAGCTTCGCCGCGAGGACCGCGCTCTATTGCGCTAGCTTCGTTTCGCGTCCCGGCTTCGCCAGGACGCTTCCTCAGCAAGCTTCACCGAGCCTGCGAAGACTGGTCCCCAGCCTTCTGGTCTCGGCCCTGCGGGTGACGATCGACGTGGACCTGCGGCCCACTCTTGTCCGCCCCGGGGATGAAAGCTTTCGCCCGCTGACGGGCATCAATTATCCCCCCCGCGCGGCCTGTGGCCGGCGCTTTCCGCTGGAAGAGCCAGACCTCCTGCGACTCCCACAAGACCTATACGCAGAAACATGACTGCCAAGTCCCTGATTTCAGCACACCGAACACGGCATGCCGTATAAATATGGGAAAAAGTGCAGTAGAATCGGCGCGCTTGTTCAATGCGGCGCTTGGCAGATTGGTAGCTACGGATACCTATCTGGTCCCTGCAAAGGACCAGCATTCCGGGACTTTGGGCGGCAGTTCTGAGATGTCCCATCGCCATATGGTCCCCATGTCCAGAAAAGCCGGACGCAGGGCCTTTCTCGACGGCAATTATGCGCGGCGCAAACTGCCGCTCAAAACGAGCGAATACTGCATCTGGGACACCGAACTTCCGGGCTTCGGAATGCGGGTCCGGCCCAGCGGCAACTATTTCTGGTTCGTTCGGCTCAGGCATCGCGGCAAGCACCGCAGGATCACGCTCGGAAAGACCGATGATGTCGATGCTGTACTGGCACGAGCGCAGGCGAGACGCTTGCTGGCGGAAGCCGCTCTCGACGGCCTGCCCAAGCGAGTGGCGATCGAATCGACCCCTACTATGAACGATTTCGTCACGACCCATTTCGATGATCTCGCAAGGGTCTGGAAACCATCGACCGCGAAGCGCAATGCGAATGCCTGGAGAATTGATCTGGCCGCGCACTTTGGCGATATTCCGGTTGCTGATGTTTCGAGGGCGGATGTCGTGCGCTGGCGCGATGCCTGCGCGGGCGAGAGGGAAGCGCGCTTCAATCGCGCGGTCCCTGTTCTTGCCTCCCTGCTCAAATATGCCGAGGCGCTGAGAATGCGCCGTAAGGGATCAAACCCTTGTCGCGGCATTCCGCGCTACAAGCGGCAGGCAATGGAACGGTATCTCAGCCCAAGCGAGTATGCGCGCATCGGCACCGAACTGCGCGCTTGCGAAAATGAAGCTCCCAAGCAGGTCGCGATTATCCGGCTGTTGCTCTACACCGGGGCTCGACGAAGCGAGATCGAAAAGCTGCGCTGGGAGTGGGTAAAGCCGCCGCGCCTTGTGCTCCCTGACAGCAAGACCGGACCCAAGATCATCTGGCTCAACAGTCAAGCGCTTTCGGTGCTGGGCAACATTGAGAGGCAAGACAGGTGCCCGTTCGTATTTCCCGATCACGCTGGCACCAAGCCCATCAACGTCGGCATGTGGTGGACCAGATTCCGTCGCCGCTGTGCGCTCCCCGATGTGCGCATTCATGATCTGCGGCACAGCTTTGCCTCGACCGCCATTATGGGCGATGTGCCTCTTGCGACCATCGGCAAGCTGCTTGGGCACGTTTTGCCCGAAACTTCTGCCAAATACGCCCACCTCGCTGACGAGTTCGTCGCTGACGCTGCGCAGCGCGTGTCAGGTTCGCTGGCATCCGCCATTGGTCTTCAAACATGACCGTGCTCGCGCTCAGGCAAGTGGTCGACGATGCGCTGGCCAAAGTTGGCGCGGACGTCAGTTTGATCCGCATTCCGAAGGGCAAACCGCGCACCACAACCTGGCTCGCCAGCGAGCACGGGTTAGGCATCCGTCACTACGCGTCGGGCAGGAACGTTTACATCGTGCAGACGCGGATGGGTGGCAAGCTGCGGACGGTGACGCTTGGGCCAGCGTCGGTCATCACGCGCACACAGGCAACGCAGGTGGCGCGGATGGTGCTAGCCCATGCGCGGACGGGTGAGAACCCGGCTACAAACCGCAAGCGGATACGCTCGGCTCCGCGCTATACCGACTTCCTCGACGAGTTTTGGCAAAAGTGGGCGCGGCGGTGGTCGGCCAAGACCTACGCCATTAACGGCAGCTATCGCCGCTTGTACCTCCAGAATGCGTTCGCGGAGCTCTGTATCGATGAACTCAACGAGGAGCATGTGACGAAGTGGTTTGCCGAGGTGAACCGGCAGACCAGCCCCGGCGCGGCTAATATGGCGCTCGGCTTGCTAAACCTGATGCTCAACAAGGCCGAAGCATGGGGTTACAGGCTGGAGAACACTAATCCGTGCCGCGTAGTTCGCATGAACCGCCGCCGCCACTGCGAGCGGTTTCTGACATATAAAGAGCTTGCACGCCTAGGGTCGGTGCTCGCACGAGCGGGCGACGGCGATCACGCCATGCGTTCGCTGGCAGCAAAAGCGGCAACGCTTCTTTTGCTAACCGGGTGCAGGCGCGGTGAAATCCTCGGCTTGCACTGGAGCGATATCCACGGGACGCGGATCAAGCTGCGCCACGGCAAGACCGGCCCCCGAATGGTCTGGATGGGGGACGAGGCGAGGGCTGTCATCGATACAATCCCGCGCCACAGGAAAATCCCATGGGTATTCTGGAATACACCTTATCGAAGGCCCATGCGCTCCATCGATGGTTTCTGGCGGCAGTTCCGCGACGAGGCCGGACTGCCTGGCCTACGGATCCACGATCTTCGGCACACATTTGCGAGCCATGCGGCGATGAACAAGGAAACGCTACCGATGATCGGGCGGTTGCTTGGTCATGCCACCGTTCAATCCACGGCGCGCTATACGCATCTCGACGATGGGCATGTGCTGGACGCTACTGAGCAGATTGGGACGGCGATTGAAAGAATGCTGGGTTGACCTACGAAGAGACGCTGGCGCGCTGCCCGGTTCCGAGTGCAGATTGGATGAAAGCCGCCATTCCGCTAACGACCCAGTTGCGTTTGTTAATGCAAACTGATTCTAATGCCCGCTTT
>NZ_BTGS01000034.1:0-4549 GCF_042851395.1 Altererythrobacter sp. MTPC7
GACATGTTTCCGTCCAGGCGTCTCAATATGCTGCTGCTCCTCGGATCGGCGGTCGCCTTCTTCGGGAGCTTCGGACTCATCCGGACCCAGACGACGATCGACGATACCGCCTTTCTGCGCTCGATGATTCCGCATCATTCGGGTGCCATCCTGATGTGCGAGCAGGCCTCGCTGTCCGATGCCGAGATCCTCAAATTGTGCGGTGAGATCATCCGGTCGCAGACGGCGGAAATCGACCAGATGAAATCGATTCTCGCGAGAAAATGACCCGGCCTTTCCAATTGGCGTCTGCCGGCTGCCGGCGCTCCGGCGGCGTTGAACGATACGCGTCCTGATTGCCGGCACAGCGCGCGGATCGGGCACGTCGACATTCGTCATGATGGATCGGGATACCGAACATGCCCGCGACAATGCAAAACGGCTCCTTCGCCGGCGTACGCTTCGCAAGCAGTTGGTCGGGGCGCACGATCTCTTCGGAGAGCCGGCATGGGAAATGCTGATCGATCTCTTCATTCACGAATGCGAGCGCAAGCCGCTTTCGATCAGCGCCGTGTGCGTGACGGCCGGATTGCCGATGAGCAGTGCGCTTCGGCTGATCCAGAAACTGTGCGACGCCGGGCTTGTCTCGCGCATCCCCGACCCGGTCGACGGACGCCGATGCTACATCCGGCTGGATCCCCCGCTCATGCAGCGGCTGCGAGCCTATTTCAGCGCGGGCGATCTTTAGGCCGGGGCCATTGCCCGGGCCACCCCGAGGTGACCCGGACCTTTCTCACTTATGCCGGCTGCATATCATAGCCGGCCGCGCGGATCGCCTCGACGAATTTGGCGCGGTCGTGGCTGCTCTCGATCGTAACCCGGCGCGCCGGAATATCGGGCACCACGCGGGCGTCGGCATCGATGCTGTGGATGGCCTTCGTGACCGACCGCGCGCAACCGCCGCACGTCATGCCGGGAATGTCGAATTGGATCATCTTGGAACCTCCGGTTTCTGCTGATGATCCGGATATGGGGTTTCCAACGATGGCAAGGTCAATGGGTCGGACGCGCGTTTTTTACCGCTTGACCTTCCCATCGTTGGAAACCCCACATTCTGTCTCAACGAATGAAACCGGAGAATTTTCGATGTCCGATGTGATGGAGTTGAAACAGAGCACGGGTGGCGATGCGCCCGCCGCGGAGCAAGAGAAACTGAGCGTTGCGGTCGCCGGGATGACCTGCGCCTCATGCGTCGGGCATATCGAAAAGGCGATCGGCAAGCTCCCCGCGGTCGCCGGCGTCAGCGTCAATCTCGCGACCGAACGCGCCGATGTGACCTTTGCGGGCACGCCCGATCCGCTGGCGGTGGTGCAGGCAATCGAAGAGGCCGGTTATGCGGTGCCCGAAATCGAGGTCGAGCTCGGGGTCGAGGGCATGACCTGCGCCTCGTGCGTCGGCCATGTCGAAAAGGCGCTGAGGGCGGTTCCCGGCGTTGCCGCCGCAAGCGTCAATCTCGCGACCGAACGCGCCAGCATCCGGTATCGCAGCGGGCTTGTCGCGCCGGCGGATCTCGAAGCCGCGATCCGCCGCGCCGGCTATACGCCGCGCCGGCTCGAAGCCGATGCCGCCGCGCCCGACCGCGAGGCCGCGGCGCGCGAGGCCGAACTCACGGGCCTTCGTCGCTCGCTGCAACTTGCCGCGGTGCTGGCGCTGCCGGTGTTTCTGCTCGAAATGGGATCGCACCTCGTGCCGGCCGTGCATGATTTTGTCATGGCCACGATTGGCATGCAGACGAGCTGGCTGATCCAGTTCGCGCTGACGACGCTGGTGCTGTTCGGTCCCGGCCTGCGCTTTTTCCGGAAGGGCATTCCCGCGATCCTGCGCGGGACGCCCGACATGAACTCGCTCGTCGCACTCGGAACCAGCGCCGCCTGGGGTTACTCGCTCGTTGCGACCTTCACCCCCGGCGTGCTTCCTCCCGGCACCGCCAATGTCTATTATGAAGCGGCGGCGGTAATCGTCGCGCTGATCCTGCTCGGCCGCTATCTGGAAGCCAAGGCCAAGGGGCGGACGTCCGAAGCGATCAAGCGGCTTATCGGATTGCAGGCCAAGACCGCACGCGTCATACGCGACGGGGCGGTTGTCGACGTCGCGCTCGCCGACGTCGTCAGCGGGGATATCGTCGACGTGCGTCCCGGCGAGCGCGTACCGGTCGATGGCGAGGTCGTCGACGGCCAGTCCTGGGTCGATGAAGCGATGATCACCGGCGAGCCCGTGCCGGTCGCCAAGGCTGCGGGCGCCGAGGTTGTCGGCGGCACGATCAACACGACCGGTGCCTTTACCTTCCGCGCGACCAAGGTCGGTGCCGACACATTGCTCGCGCAGATTATCCGGATGGTCGAGCAGGCGCAGGGTTCGAAGCTCCCCATCCAGGCGATGGTCGACAAGGTGACCGCCTGGTTCGTCCCCGCGGTGATGGGAATCGCCGCGCTGACCTTCCTGATCTGGCTCGTCTTCGGGCCCGACCCGGCGCTGACCTTCGCGCTGATCAACGCCGTCGCGGTACTGATCATCGCTTGCCCGTGCGCGATGGGGCTCGCCACGCCGACGTCGATCATGGTCGGCACCGGGCGCGCCGCCGAACTCGGTGTGCTGTTCCGCAAGGGCGAGGCCCTGCAAACGCTGCGCGATGTTCGCGTCGTGGCGCTCGACAAGACCGGCACCCTCACCAAGGGCCGCCCCGAACTGACCGACCTCGAACCAGCGAGCGAATTCGAATATGATGAGGTGCTGGCACTCGTCGCGAGCGTCGAGACCCGGTCCGAGCATCCGATCGCCGAAGCGATCGTCGCGGCGGCGAAGGCGCGGAACCTGATCCTGGCATCGCCCACCACGTTCGAGGCTACGCCCGGTTATGGCGTGTCGGCGCGGGTCGGCGAGCATGATGTCGAGGTCGGCGCCGACCGCTTCATGACGAAGCTCGGGCATGATGTATCGGCCTTCGCTGCGAAGGCGGCCGAACTCGGCGCGCTTGGCCGGTCGCCGCTCTACGCTGCGATCGATGGCAAGCTCGCGGCAGTGATCGCGGTCGCCGACCCGATCAAGGATACGACGCCGGAGGCGATCCGCGCGCTCCACAATCTCGGTCTGAAGGTCGCAATGATCACCGGCGACAATCAGGCGACCGCCGATGCCGTCGCGCGCACGCTCGGGATCGACGAAGTGGTGGGCGAAGTGCTTCCGGGCGGAAAGGTCGATGCGCTCCACCGGCTGCGCGCGGGCGGGCGCAAGGTCGCCTTCGTCGGCGACGGCATCAACGACGCACCCGCGCTCGCCGAGGCCGATGTCGGCCTCGCGATCGGCACCGGCACCGATGTCGCGATCGAATCCGCCGACGTCGTGCTGATGTCGGGTGACCTGCGCGGCGTGGTCAACGCGATCGCGCTGTCGAAGGCGACCATCCGCAACATCCAGGAGAATCTGTTCTGGGCGTTCGGCTATAATGCCGCGCTGATCCCGGTCGCCGCGGGCGCGCTCTATCCGCTGAACGGCACGCTGCTTTCGCCGATCTTCGCGGCGGGCGCGATGGCGCTGTCGAGCGTCTTCGTGCTAAGCAATGCGCTGCGTCTCAAGGCCTTCCGGCCTGTGATCGCGTCCGACAGAAGCACGGGAGGAACGCCAGCATGAATATCGGCCAGGCTTCCAGAATGTCGGGCGTCTCGACCAAGATGATCCGATATTATGAGCAAACGGGCCTCATCCCCAAGGCCGCGCGCCATGACTCGGGGTACCGCGATTATGACGAGGCCGACGTGCACCGGCTGCGCTTCGTTCGCCGCGCGCGCGATCTCGGTTTCACCGTCGAGCAGATCGGCGGACTGCTCGGGCTATGGTCCGACCGGAGCCGCGCCAGCGCTGACGTCAAGGCGTTCGCGCTGGAGCATATCGAACGGCTCCGGGAAAAAATGGCCGAGATCGAAGCCATGGTTCGCACCCTCGAGACGCTGGCCGATCATTGCCACGGCGACGACCGCCCCGATTGCCCGATTATCGAGGGGCTGGCGGAGGGCGATGGCGCGCCCGCGGCGGTCGAGCCGCGCGCGCCGCGACGCTTCGGCACGGCTGGCGAGCAGCTCGCGCGGCGGCCGGTCGCCGGTTCGCGCGTGCGCGGGCACTGAGATGATCGGCGCCCGAAAAATGCGAGCCGCTGCGGCGAACATGAGGGATGGCGCCTTGGCATGCGTATCAATAGATGCGCGGGGTCAAGCCGGAAGGCTTGGCCCGGGCGCACGGACAAGAGCGATGAGCAAGACCAGGCATAATTTTCCATCCCTGCCGCATGTCCGCGCCGTCATAGTCGCGGATGCGAAGCCATGACGCGGCTGATCGCTTCGCTGCTCGTCGCGCTTGCCTTGTTCGTGTCGCCGCTGGCGACGTCGAACGCCGCGGCCATGGACCAGATGACGAGCTGCGCGTCGATGGGGTCGGCGTCGAGCTGTCCCGAGAAGAGCCGCAGCGAAAAGCCCTGCGCGCCCGCAGCCTGCGTCAACGTCTGTGCATCGGTTTGCTT
>NZ_BTGS01000035.1:0-3814 GCF_042851395.1 Altererythrobacter sp. MTPC7
ACCTTGGCGACGTTCGCGCGCTGCTCTTCGAGCGGCGAGGCACGCCCTGCCTGGACCCGCACCGAGGCCGCGCGCAGCGCATCGCTCGCGATCCGCACCTGATCGCGCGCCGTCACGAGCCGCCGTTCGGCCGCGATCGCCTCGACATAGAGCTGCGTCACCTGCACGCGAACATCCGCCGCGACGATCGCGGCCTGGAGTTCGGCGCGCGAGAGCTGGGCGGTCGCGACCGCGACACGCGCGCTCCGCTTGCCGCCAAGCTCGATCGGGATCGCGACCCCGACCGTCGTCTCCGCGCTGCGCAAGCCCCGATAGGCGCCGCTGCCGGCGATATTTTCGATCTGCCCCTGCGCCTGCGGGTTGGGACGAAGGCCCGCCACGGTGCGCCCTTGCCGCGCCGCCTCGATCGCGGCGGTCGCCGCTTCGCTGGCCGGCGCCGACCCGCCTGCCGCCATCACGGCCTGGTCGAGCGTATAAACGTCGAATGTGGTGGCGGGGCCTGCCGTTTCAGCCGGCAATGGCCCCGCCGTCTGCGCGTGCGCCATCGTGGCGCACGACGCCGCGGCCAGCAAAGCCGCGAGCAATTTTTCCATGTGAGATCTTCCTGACGAACGATAACGGGCCGGTCAGCAACCGGCCGGCGACGTCAGTCAGGCGTTGGGTGGCCGCAATCCCGGCTCTACCGACCCGGAGGCCAGTATCTGATCGGCCCCGGCGATGGGGCGCAGCCCGGCATCGTGCAGCGCGGCGGGAAGGCTATATTTCGCCGGCACCTGCATCACCGTCCCCTGACAGGAGCCATGATGGTGCGGAATGGATTTGTCGGCATCGCCTTGCGACTGATCGGCGTCGCCGTCGGTATGCACAAAGCCGCTGCATTCGATCACGGCACTACCCTGCTGCTCGCGTGCGTGGACCGTCGCCGTCACCACAAGCGACGACGCGATCAGCACGAAAAGGAGGCGCAGCAGCCGGGTCACGATCCTGTCTTACACTCTTCCGCGATCACAGGAATCGAGATGGATCGAAACCCATAACCTGATTCGTGGTGGTCTTCGCGGTGGGGCTTAACGGCTTTCCCGCCTTGACGCAAGTCGTATGAACACATATTCATACGTTATTGATAAACGGTCGCCGTCGCCTGCGATGAGTCGACGCCCCCCAACGGAGCCATACTCTCATGTCGGATGATTATTATGACCTCGGTGATTTCCGCCGGGATGTGACCACCTCGTCGCCAGAGGCGCAGCTTTGGTTCGATCGGGGCCTCGCCTGGGCCTATTGCTTCAACCCGGAAGAGGCGGTGCGCTGCTTCCGCAAGGCCGCCACCTATGACCCCGACTGCGCGATGGCGCATTGGGGCATCGCCTTCGGTTCGGGGCCGAACTACAACAAGGCGTGGCGGCTGTTCGATCGCGCCGACATGGCGAAGAGCATCGAGGTGGCGCAGGCCGCGCTGGAGCGCGCCCGCAAGGCCGCGGCGAAGAATGCCACGCCGTTTGAGCGCGCTTTGATCGATGCGCTCGGTCCGCGCTTCCCCGACGCGCCGACCCAGGATGAAGCCGAGTTCGACCGGCTCAATCACGCCTATGCCGATGCGATGCGCACTTTCTACAAGCAGTTCTCCGACGACATCGATGCCGCCGCCTTGTTCGGCGACGCGCTGATCTGTCTCAGCCCGCGCGCGCTGTGGGATCTGGACACCGGCGAGCCGATCGGCCCCGGCACGCTGGAGGCGCGTGAGGTGATCGAGGATGCCCTGCCGCGCCCCGGCGGCGACCGGCATCCCGTGCTGAACCACCTCTACATTCACCTCATGGAGATGTCGCCAATCCCGGAGATCGCGCTGCCCGCCGCCGATCGCCTGCGTCGCCTGTCGAAGGACGGCTCTCACCTGGCACACATGTCGACCCATATCGACAATGCGTGCGGTGACTGGCGCCGCGTGGTCGATTCGAACCTCGACGCGATCGCGGCCGACGACCGCTATTTCGGCCACGAGACCGATATCGGCGTCTGGTACAACGTCTATCGCGTCCACAACATGATGGTCGGTTCCTATGGCGCGATGATGGCGGGCCGCTCGCGTGAAGCGCTCTACATGGCGGGCCGACTCAAGGAGGTGCTGACGCCGCAGTTGCTCAGCATTTCCAGCCCGCCGATGGCCGACCTGCTCGAAGCGCACGGCACCACCCTGCCCCATGTCCTGATCCGGTTCGGCCGTTGGGAAGAGATACTGGAACTGGAGCTGCCGGAGGACCAGGACCTCTATTGCTCGACCGTGGCGATGATCCACTATGCCCGCGGCATCGCCTATGCGGCGCTGCGCCGCGTGCCCGAGGCGGAAGCGGCGCGTGAGGACTTCATCGCCGCTGTGAAGAAGGTGCCCGAATCGCGCCTCAACTCGATCCCGATCAAGGAGATCGAGGCGTTGAAGATCGCGGCCAAGATGCTCGACGGCGAACTGGAATACCGCAAGGGCAATATCGAGGAGGCGTTCGCGCTGCTGCGCGAGGCGATCGCGCTGGAAGATGCGCTGCCCTACAGCGATCCGCCGGCCTGGCTCCAGCCCGTCCGTCACGCCTACTGCGCGCTGCTGGTCGAGCAGGGCCGGCACGAGGAAGCGGCGGCCGAGCATCGCATCGATCTCGGCCTGACCCGCAAGCTCGGCCGTCGCCGCATCCGCCCCAACAATGTCTGGAGCCTGCACGGCCTACATGAATGCCTGACGAAGCTGGGCCGCCACGACGAGGCGAAGGAAATCGTCCTTCAGCGCGACATCGCCGTGGCCTCCGCCGACATCAAGATCGCCGCCGCCTGCTTCTGCCGCCTGAGCGCGTTCGAGGCCGCCGCCTGATCGGCAAACCGTAGCTACCGGCAAGCCTGCCATCCTCCGCGAAAGGCAGGCTTGCCGGCTGTCCTGCGCGCTCCCCCGTGCGCAGGTCGATCAGGATTTCTTCAGTGAAGGACACTCCCCCACCTCCGCGCGGGAAAGGCGTGCTGGTCATTCCCGCGCTTTCGATCGCTCTCATCCTGTTGCTCGCCGCGAGCTGGCTGATCGCGGGCGATCTCGTCGCGCGGATGCCGGCGCTGGTGGTGGCGGCAGGCCGAACCGGGACGGCCTTCGTCGCGCTGACCGCTATCGCCATGCTGAACCCGGCACGGCGTCCCGCTGTCCGGGTGGCCGCGTCGCGGCCTGGAGCCGTCGCGCTGCTCGGGCTCCTTGGGTTCTTCGGCTATTATGCCGGAACGATGATCGGCACCGGCATGATCGGGGCATCGCGGATCGGCCTCATCACATCGCTGCTGCCATGCATCACCTTCGCCATCGGCGCCGTTGCCTTTCAGGAGCCGGTCACACGGCTCCGCGTCGCCGGCACCATCCTCGCGATGATCGGGGCCTGCGGCTACGTCCTCGCCGATGGACGGCCGCACGGTCCGGGCTCGCAAGGTGGCCTCTCCATGATGCTGGGTGGCGCGCTGCTGGGGTTCGCGGGCACCGCTTCCTACGCCCTTTATGGCTATGTTTTTCGAGGTCGGATGGGCCATTTGCCCGCAATGTCCGCCCTCCCCGCCATTACCGGCGCGGGCACGATCATGCTGGGAGCGGCGGCGCTCCTGTTCGCGCCGCTCGGCGCGATCGCGTCGCGTGATTGGGCCGAGCTGGCTATTCTCGGCGCGCTTTTCACCGCGCCGGTATTCATCCTCCTCCACGAACTGATCCTGCGGAAAGGTCCGCTGTTCACCGCCGGGCTGTCTCTGACGGTGCCGTTCGTGCTGCGCATGGGAGGCTGGGCGGTCGGACAGCAAGGGG
>NZ_BTGS01000036.1:0-3745 GCF_042851395.1 Altererythrobacter sp. MTPC7
GTATTCGCCCACCTCGTTCCAAAACGCGGCCTCTCGCTGTGCCTCCAGCCGTTCCAGCGGTACGTCGACCAAATCGAATTTGAGATTGTACATCGGAAGCTGCCAGTGGTTGTAGAAGAGCCGCGCGTGCTGCTCGGTGGCGACATCCGTGACCAAACCTTCCGAGTCTAAGCGAGCTCCAAGTTGCTTGGAGAGCTCGCGCGCTTCAACCGGGCCTTCGTCTTTTACGAAGTCGACGTTGCCCCAGATATCACTGGTAGCTTGAAGTCCTGCACGGGTCATAACCCCCAGCACCTCAAGCGCTTCGACAATTTGCAAGGCGATGGGGCGTATAGCTATCGTAGAACCGCCCCAGCGATTGGGATCATTCCATTGCGGTATCCCTTCCTCGTGGACCTCGATGTCGGCGTACATTGTGCTCTCACGCAAATAGAGCGACCAATTGGGAACGATGTATTCGCTCATACCTCCGTCGAGAAGGTGGCCTTGTCGCTCGTTGTCGACGTACTCTTGAAGCTGGGCGATGTTTGTTGGCCGCCATGACTGAGCATTGGCATAGATCATACGAGAGAGATGATCGTAGAGCGTCTTTTTAACGATCCGACCGATGCGCTTGCCAACCTCGGGCACCGGGCACCGCACCAAATCGATCAGGATAAGCGCCTTCGCTGACTCTTCCTCAGCCAAGCCCGAGAGCACTGCTGCCTCACGCGGATTGTCCTCCAACGTTTCCGCCGCTCGCCAAAAGCCCTGCGCGCTTTGAAGTATGATTGGAAGGCCTTCGGAAATGAAGTCGAGGCGCGCCGAATGCCTCATGTTGCAGAGGGCGCGTGCCTGACGACCCGCCATCATCGATCAAAAACTCAGCAGCCTTCTTAAAACGATTAGCGCTTGGAAACCACTCGTCGAAGTATTCCTGCGCCATGGTCAGCGCTTGTTCGGGCGTTTTGGGTTTAGGCGTGTGCAACTCGGTGTCGTCGGACTGGTAAAGCGCTACGCCGTCCTGCTTCACGTCCATGAAGAAATAGCGACCGTGCGCCAGCCCATCGTTCACTTCCTGTAGGGTATGGACGATGAAGTTGACCGGGGTTTTGAGCGTCCCGGTTACACCATATTCGCGCATGAGCCGGTCATCGAGCTTGGACCAGTACTTCACTCGATCTGTAAGTCTGCTGTCGTTGACGATCACGAGCAGATCGTAATCCGACTGGTAGCCCTTGGCTGTATGCGGCTCATCGACCCATGTTCCGCGCGCATAGCTGCCGTAGAGAATGACCTTGAGAATGCGACCGGCCTTCTTCCATTCATGCTTGGCAAGCGCGAACGCGTCATCAAACTCTTCGAAGATCAGCTGCACCACGCGCTCTAGTTCGCGCTGCTTTTGCGGGGGCAGATGATCGAGGTCGGTCTTCATCACTCAATCTCTAGCAAGCGCTTGAGATTCTTGCACCTGCCAAGTGGCGAGGCGCGCGGCGACGGCGCACCCTAAAGCGCTGAGGAGCCGCGCGCTGGCGGTTCGCGTTAGCAGCAATCCGACAGGATTGTTTGTTAGGATAGTTAAGGGACTCTCGAGCCCAGCATTTCTGCGGATTTGAGGCCTGATTCGGTTCCCGATAGTCCGAGCTTTCGGTTCCTGATCGTCCGAGTCCAGCGGTTCCCGATAGTCCGAATAGCTCACAGCTTTATCCACAGGGTTAGCCATCCCCATTTCTGGGGAGGGGGCTTGAATCGCGTTTCCAGTAGGAGTGTGCTGGGAGGCTTGCATCGGAACCTGCTTCATGACCCGGCTGCGCGCTCGGCGATGAATTCGCTCATGGCGCTCTTTCGTGCAGTGCGGTCGAGCGCAAAGCTACCTCGCTGGAAGTTCGTGCCATTCAGCAAAGCGCTGACATACCCTGCGATCATGTCCGCAGCGGTGATAAGCGTAGCGTCCAAGACGTGGATGTACCTGCTGGTGATTGATCCTTTTGCGTGCCCCAAAAGTGCGGCAATCGTGATCTCGGTAAATCCGAGATCATTGCCCATGCTGGCGAAGCTGTGACGCAGCACGTGGGCTGTGATCCCCTCCAATGGTGAGCCGCTAAAGAGGGCGTTCCAGTGGTTTGGGAAGCCGCCAAAAGCATTATCTTCGCCAAATCCCGGGAACACAAAGCTACCCGTGGCAGTCTGACGCTGTGCCTCAAGAAACTCGACAACAGGCAGGCCGATGGGCCGTATTGATCTGCCTTCCTTGCTTTCGGAAAGCCGCAGGCAGCTGCCATCCAGGTCCACGTCGCACCATTTCAGATTGATGATCTCGCCCCGTCTGCAACCGGTTAAGGCGATCTGGCGGATGATGTCCGTTGTCGGCCAGAACTTTTCTTGCGTCTGCGCGTCTCGCAGCATGCTTCCTAAAATACCGTACTCGGCTTCGGTCAAACGCCGCTCGCGCACCTTGTATTTTGGCTTCTTGATCCCGTGCGTGGGATTGTGTTCGATGATGCCCAGATCAATGGCGTAGGAGAGTATTCCTCCTATGAGGCCAAGGGTCCGCGTGGCAGTTCCAGGACCGCCCCTCACGATTGATTTGCCCCGCAGTTTCTTGGTTTTGACGATAATCCGCGACCGACCTGCCATAATGTCGCGCATTATCTTGACCATATCGGCTCTGGTCAGATCCTTGACGCGCCGGGTTCCGATGAGCGGAATGATGTGTCTCTTGATCCGACCGATATCGGTATCGATGGTCGATTGCTTCTTCGGTCGCCCTCCCTTGCCAAGAATCAGGCCATCATCGAGGTCCTGAATATAGCGCCTGCAGAGTTCTTTCATCGTCATCGCACGGTGATCTTCGAGGCGCTCCTCTGCCGGATCGTCGCCTCCTGCAACACGCCCCAGCTGAGCCTTCGCTTCTCGGCGGGCCAGTTCCGCTGTCCACACTCCGTGCAATCCAAGCGTAAGCCGTCTGGCGCGTCCCCTCTGTCGATACTGGATTACATAGCTGCGCTTGCCCGACCGGTATACCCGGAGCCCAAAACTGGGTAGCTCTTCATCCCAAATGATGTAGTCTTTCACCTGAGGCTTGGCTGCCTCGACGGTGCGCTTCGTCAGTTTGACCACGGCGATCTCCGTTTCCAGAGCCCCGTTTTGAGTAACTGTGGTGTCATCACTCGGAAGAAAACCGGGGCGTAGATTTGGGTACGCCAGCAAAACCCGAGTTCAATATAAATCTATACAAAACAGTAGTTTAGAGTAGGATTTCGTAGTCTGGCGTACCCGTTCTGTACCGGCTCCGAAGGCAGAGGTCACAGGTTCGAATCCTGTCGGGTGCGCCAGCTTTTCCGCCATTTTTTGATTTGGACGGCACGCGAGCTCCGGCGAAACTCCGGTTAATTTAATGAGAACGCGCCCGAGGCGGCAGCTTCGATGCGGTCGATCAACTCCTCGATGAGTCGAACCGCATCGACGAGATAAGCCTCATGGTAAGGCGTTGCATATTTGTCGGAAACGTTCGGTCGGATGTGGCCCAACATAAGCCGACCTTGCGTATCCCATGCGCCGATCCGCTCCAGCTGTGGCCTGATGAGCGAGACGGTGCTGCGGCGGATGAGCTTTTCGCCGCTTTGACCACTGCCAGGGAACCCAAGCGTGTTCGCCATCTGCCGAAAGGCAGTCCGAATAGACCCGCTTTTGATGAATTTCCCATCGTTTGCATTCAAGAGTGGGACTAGCTGGCGAGGCGCTCGAACCAAAGGACGGTACTTGT
>NZ_BTGS01000037.1:0-2949 GCF_042851395.1 Altererythrobacter sp. MTPC7
TGGGTCGCAAACCGACAGGCTGCTTTCGGCTTAGAAAAGGCGAAAGCGGAGACAACAAGTCCTCGCTCGATCACCGAATCTGGTCAGGCTTGGCCTTCGTTTCGGCCTTTAGCTTCGAGATGCGTTCCGAGCACACTTCGTGCACGACGCGGCCAAGCTCTTCAACCTGCGCGCCGAGCCATTCAAGCTCTTCCTTGGTGACGCGATAGTGCTTCGAATAGCGCGCTTTGACATAGGCGTCCTTGAGCTTTTCGAACCGGGTGCGATCGCGCTTGGTTTCGCGGGGCCAGACATAGGTGAGACGCGGGTCGATCCGCTCGGCCTGCGTGCGCAAAAAGGCCAAGTTGTGATTATGCGGCGTATAAAAAGTGCAGACCAGAAGCACGCAGTGGTAAAGTCGCTCTGCTGTCTGGTGCATCAAGAATGCCGCGAGTTTGAGGTCTCCGTCTCGTACTGCGTAACCAGCATTGCGCTTAAATCCCATCGCTGTCGGCAGCCACTCGTCAAAATACTCCTGCGCCATGGCGAGCGCCTGCACCGGTGTCTTGGGCTTAGGCGTATGAAGCTCAGTCTCATCGAACTGGTAAAGCGCAACACCGTCCTCCTTCACGTCCATGAAGAAATACCGCCCGTGGGCGAGCCCGTCGTTCACCTCCTGCAGGGTATGGACGATGAAGTTGACTGGAGTCTTGAGCGTACCGGTAACGCCATATTCGCGCATCAACCGGTCATCTAGCTTCGCCCAGTATTTGACTCTGTCGGTGAGCCGCTTGTCGTTGACGATGATCAGCAGATCGAAGTCGGAGCGGTAGCCCTTCGCGGTGTGGGGCTCATCGACCCACGTGCCGCGCGCATAGCTACCGTAAAGGATCACCTTGAGGATGCGCCCCGCCTTCTTCCACTCATGCTTGGCGAGGGCAAAGGCGTCATCAAACTCCTCGAAGATAAGCTGCACCACGCGCTCAAGTTCGCGCTGCTTTTGCGGGGGCAAATGATCAAGGTCGGTCTTCATCGTCTAATCTCTAGCAAGCAGCCGCGAAGCTTGCACCTGCCGAGTGCACAGGCGCGCGGCGACGGCGCACCCCAAAGCGCTAAGGAGCCGCGCGCTGATATGCTGCGCGTTAGCAACAATCCGACAAGGATTGTCGTTAGCATAGTTAAGAGGCGCTGGAGCCCAGCATTTCTGCGGGTTTGAGGCCTGTTTTGGTTCCTAATAGTCCGAGCTGTGAGTTCCTGATAGTCCGTGTCCCCCGGTTCCTGATAGTCCGAACAGACCACAGGCTTATCCACAAGGCCCATCCCCATTTCTGGAGACAGGCCTTGATTTGGAGCGGCGACAAGCACGAGCTACCGCAGTCTCTCAATCTGGCTTCAGGGCAGACCTAGACAAGTAGGCATCATGCCACAGCACGCAACGCTGCCAGTGTGCGCGCTTGCTTGATCTCCCGCACGCTCCGCAACTCGCCACCGTCCAATAGTCGAGCAATCTCTCCCGCCACTTGATCCGCCGCGATGACGAGCGCGGTATCCAGGTGCACATAGCGCTGGGTTACGCCGCGCGGGGCATGACCGAGCAGGCCCGAGATGGTCAGTTCACTGAATCCTTGTGCCGCTGCCATGCTTGCAAAGCTGTGGCGCAGGGTGTGCGGTGTCACGCTGTCCAGACCCGCGCGCGCGCAGACCCGGCCCAGCACCCGAACGACGCCTATGAAATGCCCATCGCCCCAATCCGCCGGGAAGATGAAGGGCGAATGGCTGGACAATGCCTGAGCCTCCAGCACATGCATTGCTGAGTCTCCCGCCACGCGGATTTGCGGACCGGACTTTGTATCCGGAAAACGGACGAGATTGTCGTCGAGCTGTACCCATTCCTTGCGCATTGCCAGCACTTCCATGCGGCGAAAACCGGTGAGAAGCATGACGCGGATTGCAGCAAGGCCGGTCGGGTGCTCGCCCTCGCTTTCCATCTGCGTCATCACCTTGCCAAGGTGACGGATTTCGCCAGCGCTCAGATATCGCTTCGCCTTCTGCGAGGCCATGATGCGCACGCCTTTTGCCGGACTAGCCTCAATAATGCCGAGGCGGCGGGCGTGATTGAGTAAAGCGCGAAGCGTGCTGATGGCGCGGGCAGCAACGCCTGCGCCGCCAGCCGTTTGCCCACCTCGGGATCTGCGCCTCGCTTGGGCAGTCCGACCAGCCGCAATATCACCTTGCAAGCGTTCAATATCTGCCAATTTCAATTGGCTGACCACGCGATTGCCTATCAGCGGCTTAATGTGGAGTTCAATGCGGCTTCGATCACCTGCGATTGATGACGCTTTAATAGGGCGGCGGTTGCGTCCGATCAGCCGACCGGCTTCGGCCTCGGCAAGATACCAATCGCAAACTGCTGCGATTGTCAGCCCCGTGCGGACCGAGTGTCGTTCGGCAGACGGGTCGGCCCCGTCGATCACGGCGGCGAGTTTCTTTTGGGCGAGGTTGCGGGCTTGCTCGACAGTCAGGACTCCATATTGGCCTATGACGCAGCGACGGGTCCTCGCCTCTTGGTTCCGATACTGGATGATAAAGGTTTTGGTGCCGCTTGGTTTTGCGCGAACGCCAAAACCGCGCAGTTCGTTGTCCCAAAGGAAGGCGTCACGCTCTGGGTTGGATTTAAGCGCCTCGACGGTGCGTTTAGTTAATCTGGTCATGCGATTTGTCCGTGATTTGAGTTGTCATTCCTTTCGAAGTTGCTCCTGCGCTCCGGTGGCCCACGCGCTTGATATTTGCTTCCCCACGCAGGTGCAGCATGACCGGGGAAGCAGGGGGGAAGCAGTAGGAGGGAAACCGCCGGAAATCGCAGCGTACCAATGGCGACTCGGTGTGATAAACAAGCAATTGATGTTGCGTGGAATATAGTAGATTTTACTGAAAACGGAGACGATAGCGAAAATACCAATTGGCAGTTGC
>NZ_BTGS01000038.1:0-2601 GCF_042851395.1 Altererythrobacter sp. MTPC7
TCACGTCATGGCCTATGGACAGGCGATGCGCCCGAAGAAGAAAGGTCCGTGACCGAAACCAGAACGGCGACGTGGGATGTCATCCTTTTGCGCCCAGTATTAGTGCCAGAACCGCGGCGTTGGGGGTTTATGCGCGACGGGAACGAGTTCAGTGCCTTGATGACCGACCGCGAATTTCTTCAAGCCATCCACGACAAGACGCTCCCCGTGCGAATGGCAGAGGGCATTCGGATGAAACTGGAGGTCAAATATCGTGAAGAATTTGACGGTAATGCGTGGATACCAGTGAAGTCCTCTCACCGGATAAGCCGAGTTTTGGACCCTCTACCGCCGCTTGGTCCCACTCCGCTGTTTCCGAACGCCGACCCGCCAAAAAAATAAGATCAATCCAACGAATATGACGCTGGAAACCGCCAGCGTCCACTCAATGGATATGCTGGCGAAGCCTACATAAGAAACGATAACAGCAACAATCACGACAAGGCCGGTCAGCCACGAGCGTGCTGACTCAGGTTGTTGATCGTTGCTTGACATTGCACGCTCCATGCAGCGAGAATCGCACGATGACCACCCTAAAGCAAGCTCTAGAGAGCGGAAAATTGGAGCAGTTCATCGCCGAGCGCAAAGGCGAGACCGGCGATGCCGATGCCTTCGAGGCTACGCTGCGCTCAATGGCTGGAAAGTCGAAAGAAGCTCCGGAAGCATCGTCTCCGGACGATTGCGACGATTGAAGCGATACTCGAAATTCCTTGACGTAGGAGTTCAGGTGCTTGGCGCTGACGCTCGTGTGAGTGCCATTGATTGAGCATTTCAGGTGCCGCCAGAAATTCTCGATGCCGTTGACCGTAACCGTCTCGGCAAGGCGATAATCGTAATAGGCATATTCCATCGCGCCGTGGTTCACGCGAGCATGGCGATAGCCAGCATTCGAAAGGTTAGCATAGGACCGCAGTTCGTCAGTGTGGACGTTGCCGCCGATACGGACATTGGCGGTCACAAATGGCTCCAGCGTGGCGCGACGCTGATTGGGCACCACTTGCGCTACAATGTCGCCACCGCGCTCCAGAGCGCCAACCACGACCGTCTTAGCGGCGCTGCCACGGTTATGCTTGCCGCGCTTCACACCGCCCATAAGGGTTTCGTCAATCTCGACGTTGGTCCCTTCGCCACCGATCGGCTTGTTACCGTCCACATCGGCCATGTGTTCGCGGATCAGCTTCGCCATGCGCCATGCGGTTTTGTAGGTCACACCTAGCTGACGCTGGAGTTCTTTGCCCGAAACGCCGTGGCGCGTCGTGGTAAACAGGTGGATTGCATAGAACCAAAGCTGGAGCGGGGTGCGCGTCTTTTCGAACGGCGTTCCTACAGTCGGGTGCAGGTGGTGGCCGCACCACTGACAGGAATAGGCGCGCTCGGCCTTGATGCGGAACCACTTGGAAGCGCGCTCACACTTGGGGCACTCGAAGCCTTCACCAAAGCGAACGTCAAACAGGTGCTGGAGGCAGATTTCGTCATCAGGAAACTGGCGGAAGAATTGGGCGGTAGTGAGGGGCTTCGTCATACCCCATTATATGCCATATTCTGTTACGTATGTAAAGGGGATACACCCCGAAACTTGAATGAGAATGATCCTAATCTCGAGAATTTTATCGACACTTTCAGACATCACGCTTTGCGTAATCCAGAAAATCACATGCTGTATGTGCAGGAGAAAAGGTCAAAGGAAAAAATGAGAACCTCTGGCATTGAAGAATCGTCGAACAATCACTCGGCACCATGCGCAATTTGTGTCATTGTAACAGGATGGGACTATCAGAACGATATGCAGCTTTGGTGAACTGGTTTGGAAGCGACGGTTCAATATCGGATACCGTACTCCACATCCACGGTGGGATGTTCATATTGATAGTAGTGAGATTGATAACTGGTCGCTCTCTAAATACCCCATGGCCTTTTCTAGCCGTTCTTCTAACAGCATTTGCAAAGGAATTTATGGACTTCCTAGCATACGGGCGAGTCAAAACTGACACGCCGACTGACATAATCAATACGATTTTCTGGCCTGCCGTTCTGTTTATTGCCCTAAATTCTCGTCAAGCAGGCCAAAGTTCCAAAAAATTCCCGGTAGAGGACCATATAGACACGCAAGATTCACCAGTTTATCAGTCTTGCAAATCTAAAAGATAATCTTCACGTTATAAATCTGATGTTTAAGTTGTTTCCAACATGATTTTACTATAACACTATAGTATGCCCCGCCAAAATTCAATATTCTTTAGATTGCGTCTTATCTAGGCGGGGGCTGAGTCTTATCTAGGCGGGGGCTGATACGTACGACCGAGACATTGGCCGGACTCTTCCCGCCCAGTTTCGACTGCCGCCTGATCGTCTTGTATTCCTGCCGCTAAACGATTGATATTCACTGCGCATGGAGCAGCGAGACGAACAGCGTTTTGTTCAGACATTAGACCCGAAGGCGGGCGCCGAAATACCCTTCAAAGGCATTCTGCATCGGCTCGCGCGGTGCAATGCGATGCCAAGTGAAGGCTGTACTGCTACCAGCGTGGAAAGACTGGCGAGGTCCATTCGGCACTGACGTGA
>NZ_BTGS01000039.1:0-1510 GCF_042851395.1 Altererythrobacter sp. MTPC7
GTCCGTCGTCAGAACATTTGGCACAACTCGCGGCGTAGGTTTGCGGAGTTTGGGCCTCGTCTCGGTTTGATGTTTAGGCGGCGAGCCTGCGGTGTTGCAAGCGCCGATGTTCGAGTGTCTTTCGCTTGATCCTTTCTCTTCGTTTGATGATGGCAGATGCTCTGCCGAAGTAGGCATCGGCGGGTGTGACGTTGTCGAGGCTCTCGTGGTAGCGCTGGTGGTTGTAATGCTCGACGAAGGCCTCGATCTGCTGTTCGAGATCGCCGGGCAGGAAGTAGTTCTCCAGCAACACACGGTTCTTGAGGGTCTGGTGCCAGCGCTCGATCTTGCCCTGGGTCTGCGGATGGAAGGGTGCGCCGCGAACGTGATCCATCTGCTTGCCATTGAGATAGTCGGCCAGTTCTCCGGCGATGTAACTCGGGCCGTTGTCGCTCAGGAGTCGCGGCCTGTGCAGCACGTTGGCGTGGTCGCAGCCTGAGGCCGCCAGCGCCATGTCGAGCGTGTCAGTGACGTCCTCGGCCCGCATGGTGGTGCAGAGCTTCCATGCAATGATGTAGCGCGAGTAATCGTCGAGCACGGTCGAGAGGTAAACCCAGCCCCACCCGATGATCTTGAAGTAGGTAAAGTCCGTCTGCCACATCTCGTTGGGCCGAGTCGTCTGCGTGTGGAACGCCTCTGCTGCCTTGATCACCGTGTAGGCCGGGCTGGTGATCAGATCATGTGCCTTCAGGAGCCGATAGACCGTGGCTTCGGATACGAAGTAGCACCGCTCGTCGGTGAAGCGCACCGCCAGCTCGCGCGGGGACAGATCGGTCTGCTCCAGCGCCATCTCGACGATCTGGTCCTGGATATCCTCGCCGATGCGGTTCCACACCCGGCTCGGCGCTGAAGGGCGGTCCTGAAGCGCCTCCGGCCCGCCTTCGAGGTAACGGTCATACCAGCGATAGAAGGTCCGCCGCGCTATGCCGAGTTGGTCCAGCGTGCGCTTTGCGGGCAAGTGCGATTGCTCAACGATCCTGATGATCTCCAGCTTCTCGGATGCGGGATATCTCATTCGTCGTCTCCCCCATCCGCAATCATGCTTTTTTTGAGCAGCCGGTTCTCCAGGGTGAGGTCGGCCACACACTCCTTCAGATCGCGGGCCTCGCGGCGCAGGTCCTTCACCTCGTCCGTGGTCGCGGCACGGGCTGTATCGCCAGCAAGCCTGCGTTTGCCGGCCTCCATGAACTCCTTGGACCAGGTGTAATACAGGCTCTGGGCAATGCCTTCCTTGCGGCACAGTTCGGCAATGGAGTCATCACCGCGCAGGCCTTCCAGAACGATCCTGATCTTGTCTTCTGCAGAAAAATGCCGACGGGTCCGGCGGCGGATGTCCTTTACGACCTGCTCGGCAGGCTTTTTGGACCTTGAGGATTTGGGCTTCATCTTCGTTCCTTCGTCACTACGACGAAGCCCAAATCCTCCTCAAATCACAACCTCAAATCTGTGCCATAGGCGCTGACGGGGGACA
>NZ_BTGS01000040.1:0-1383 GCF_042851395.1 Altererythrobacter sp. MTPC7
CTCCGTCCACTTTCATACCGGCGTCGAAATCCAGATTAGTATATCCTTCTGGTCCATACCGGTGAATATAAAGTAACTTATGACTTCCCCCGTCGATTTTCCAAATTTGACTAGAGCTTAGCCCTGACGGGGAAAGATGAGATAAAGAGAAGACGGCTTGCGAAAGGCTAGATCGTCGGTCTCAAGGAGGCGTTTGGTGTCCGTAAATCCCTACGATGAGAAGTGATGTCCGGCCTTCGACAAGGAAATTTGCGAATGTAGCGGAGCAGGTGCAGTGAGAAGGATATGACCGCTGATTTGAACGATCCGGAAGCGAGGTTTCCAACGGCAGTTGTTCGCCGCCCTCACGAGATGAGGTCGGGGTGCTTTCACAAATGGAAGTTTAAGTATGGCGGGCTAGAGGTATGGCACTCTCGTCGATTACACTTGGGCAGGAGAACACGCGGCTCGAAAAGATGCTGGCACATTAGATGCTGGGAAATGCCATTCTAGAAGAGATCAGCGCGAATGAGGTTAAACGCTCGGTCCTAGGCGATAGTGGGTGGCTGATCTCCAGGAAGTCTTCGATGTTGGGCCAGCGCCATGCCTGCACGGCGTCGGGCGTGGACCGGAACGTGGCACTCAGGGCAGTCATAAGCCTGAAGAAGTCAAGGTGCGCGAGCGTATCAGAGATTTAGCGTGCGAGCGTCGCCGGTTCGATTATCGGTGGCCGCACCGGTTGCTTGCCATGAGGGATGGACATTCAATTACAAGAAATACTGGCGGCTTTATTGCGAGGATCGGTGGCAAGTGCGGCGCTATGACGGTCGCAAGTGGGCTTTGGACACAAAGGGTACCGACGGTGTCATCACATGGACCGAGACAGCGCTGCCACCCGTAATTCGCATCCGATACTTTTGCACGCGAACGGAGATACCGCTTTTTTGCCGCTTATCGATGATTACGACCGTAAGTGCGCGCGCTTTATCGCATAAATGTCGATCTTCGGCGTTCTGGGGGGGAGTTCGATGCGGCGGTGTTTGGGCGGATGGTGCGGCCCGATCCGAGCTAAAAAACCAATCAGAGATCGGAACAGGATCGAACGACAGGCCGTTTTGGGGGCATGCCATAGTACGGTTGTTGCCATCACGCCCGACAACGGTCATCACAACGGCCCAAGGCTCTACTCATAGTTAGTACAAATTCGGGCTCAAAACAGAAGGCCCCCGCCGAGATTACAAAGTGTCGGGGGATATTCTGCAAGAAACACTGCGATTTCATCAATTATCAATAATGAAAGCGCAAGACGTTTCCTCTGGCAAGTAACATTTGAGTGAGCGCGGCAAATAGCCTGGCTCAACCGCGTTTGTGAACCGCAACACAATAATGAAAACCTAAAATCTT
>NZ_BTGS01000041.1:0-1364 GCF_042851395.1 Altererythrobacter sp. MTPC7
TGTCGTGGACGGCTCTCGCACCAGCCTAAATATGGCAAGGTGCAGTCGTTGTAGGTCCACGTCTAGGAGTCGTTCCATGGAGAAAGAGGTTGTTACCGTCGGATTGGATCTGGCGAAGAACGTATTTCAGATACATGCAATTGGAAGTGACGGTACCGTGCTTGTCCGGCGAAAGCTGCGGCGGGCCGAGGTGATCCGCTTCTTCACCGATTTGCCGGCATGCCTGGTCGGCATGGAAGCTTGTGCATCGGCGCATCATTGGGGGCGCGAGCTAATGGCTCTGGGCCATGAGGTGCGTTTGATGCCGCCAGCTTACGTCAAACCATACGTGAAGCGGGGGAAGACCGATGCGGCGGATGCTGAGGCGATCTGCGAGGCGGTGACCCGTCCAACGATGCGCTTTGTCGCCGTGAAGACGGTCGAACAACAAGCTGTGTTGATGCTCCACAAGAGCCGAGATCTTCTGGTCCGGCAACGAACAATGTTGATCAACGCACTGCGAGGGCACCTTGCTGAATATGGGATCGTCACCCGCGTGGGCGCCGGGGGAGTTACCGCATCATTGCAAGCGCTCCACGACGAGCAAAGTAAATTGCCGGATCATGCGAGATCAGCGCTGCACGGCATTGCTGCACAGCTTAGAGCGCTCTCCAGCGAGATAGACCGGCTGGAGACACAGATCCTTGCATGGCACCGCAATGACGAGACGAGCTGTCGTCTCGCGACGATCCCGGGCATAGGCCCGATTACCGCATCAGCCATTGCAGCCGCCGTGCCAGATGCATCGCTGTTCCGATCGGGACGACAGTTTGCAGCGTGGCTTGGGCTCACGCCACGGCCGCACAGCTCCGGCGGTAAGGAGCGGCTTGGCGGCATCACGAAACAGGGCGATGGCTATCTTCGACGACTTCTCGTTGTCGGCGCGACCGCAGTCATGCGCATGGCGCGCAAGGATGCGTCTCGCCAACCCTGGATGGCGCAGCTCCTCGAGCGCAAGCCGACAAAGATCGCGACGGTGGCACTCGCGAACAAGACAGCGCGCATTGCCTGGGCGGTGATGGCGCGGAAGGAGGTTTACACGCCCGTGGCCGTGTAGAAGTTATCCTCGCCGCTCGCTCAACTTTGAGTGGCAGGAGGGCGCAAGGGCAGCTCAGTAGTGATGACGAACCGGTCAGACCGGGGGTTGGTGAAACCCAAGGGGTCACAGCGCTTCGAGCGCGATGACGTGATTAGGGAGCCGACCTGCGGACTTCATCAGGGCCAGCAGCCATACGGTGCTGCGCGAACAGGCCGAACACATGGATGCACCCGACCGATCTCATCACTGCAGAAAACTCTTGCGCAGCGAGAGCCGTCCACACATG
>NZ_BTGS01000042.1:0-1262 GCF_042851395.1 Altererythrobacter sp. MTPC7
TGTTTCGCCGATTTCGGTCACGATGTCGTGTGCATCGACAAGGACCCGGCGAAGATCGCCAAGCTGCATGACGGCATCATGCCGATCTACGAACCCGGGCTGGACGCGCTGGTCGAGAGCAATGTGAAGGCGGGCCGCCTCTCCTTCACCACCGATCTTGCAGAGGGCATCGAGGGCGCTTCCGCCATCTTCATTGCTGTCGGCACGCCCAGCCGCCGGGGCGACGGTCATGCTGACCTCACCTACGTCCACGTGGTCGCGCGCGAAATCGGAGAGGCGCTGGCCCACGACGCCGTCGTGGTGACCAAGTCGACCGTGCCTGTCGGCACGGGCGACGAGGTCGAGCGCATCCTTGCGGACAGCGCCGCCGTGAAGGAGCGCGGACTGAAGGTGTCCGTCGTTTCCAATCCCGAATTCCTGCGCGAAGGTGCAGCCATCGGCGACTTCAAGCGCCCCGACCGGATCGTGATCGGGGCGGAGGACGATTTCGGCCGCGAAGTGATGACCGAGGTCTACCGGCCGCTCTTCCTCAACGAGTCGCCGTTGCTGATCGTCAACCGCCGGTCGAGCGAACTGATCAAGTACGCCGCCAACGCCTTCCTCGCGACGAAGATCACTTTCATCAACGAAATGGCGGACCTGTGCGAAAAGGTCGGCGCCAACGTGCAGGACGTGTCGCGCGGGATTGGCATGGATGGCCGGATCGGCCCGAAATTCCTCCATGCTGGCCCCGGCTATGGCGGATCGTGCTTCCCGAAGGACACGCTCGCCCTCCTCAAGACGGCAGAGGATTACGAAAGTCCGACCCGCATCGTTGAAGCCGTGGTCAAGGTGAACGACACTCGAAAGCGTGCAATGGGCCGAAAGGTGCTCGACGCGCTGGGCGGCGCCGAAGCGGCGCGCGGCAAGAAGGTCGCCCTTCTGGGCCTGACGTTCAAACCGAACACCGACGACATGCGCGATTCCCCGGCTATCGCCATTGCGCAGGCGCTGGGCGATGCGGGCGTCGATGTCGCTGCTTATGATCCCGAAGGCATGGCCATCGCTGCCCCGCTGATGCCGGACGTCACCATGTGCGACGATCCCTATTCCGCCATCGAGGGCGCCGATGCCGTCGCTATCGTCACCGAATGGGACGCCTTCCGCGCCCTGGACCTGGGCCGGGTAAAATCGCTCGCGAAGGCGCCGGTCATGGTCGATTTGCGTAATATCTACACACCCGCAGAAATGCGCGCCGCAGGCTTCGAATATTCCAGCATCGG
>NZ_BTGS01000043.1:0-1259 GCF_042851395.1 Altererythrobacter sp. MTPC7
AATCCCGACCTGAGGAATGGACGGGAAATGAGGAAGACGAGGAAGCGCTACAGCGCGGAGTTCAAGGCAAAGGTGGCACTGGAAGCGATCCGGGGTGACCTGACGCTGGCGGAGCTGGCAGCGAAGCATGGCATCCACCATACGATGATCGCGGCGTGGAAGCGGCAGGCGGTCGAAGGGATGGCAGGCACGTTCTCGGGGGCAAGTGATGCGGCCCGGGCGGCCAGCGAGGCCGAAGTCGAGAAGCTTCACGCGAAGATCGGTCAGTTGGTCGTGGAGCGCGATTTTTTAGCCAGAGCCTCCGGTCGATGAGCGTGGCACGGAGGCGGGCGATGATCGAACCTGCTCACCAACGCCTGTCTATCGCGGCGCAATGCCGGCTGCTCTCGATCAGCCGGTCGTCCTACTACTATGCACCGGTGCCGGAGAGTGAGGAGACGCTGGCGCTGATGCGGGTGATCGACGCGGCGTTCCTCGACATGCCGTGGTATGGCAGCCGGCAGATGGTCCGGCACCTGCGCCGAGGCGGCTATGATGTTGACCGACGACGTGTGCGGCGGCTGATGGGCAAGATGGGCCTGTCGCCGATCTACCAGCGACCGCGCACGAGTGATCCGCATCCGCAGCATCGGATTTATCCGTATCTGCTGCGCAAGCTGGAGATAGTGCGACCGAACCATGTGTGGTGTGCGGATGTGACCTACATCCCGATGCGCCGAGGGTTCCTGTACCTGGTCGCGGTGATGGACTGGGCGACCCGCAAGGTCTTGGCCTGGCGCCTGTCGAACACGATGGATGCGGGCTTCTGCGTGGCGGCTTTGGAGGAAGCGCTGGCGCGCTTCGGTCGTCCCGAGATCTTCAATACGGATCAGGGTAGTCAGTTCACTTCGCTAGCCTTCACCAGCGTGCTGCGGGATGCCGAGGTGCGGATCAGCATGGACGGCCGAGGCCGCTGGATGGACAACGTGTTCATCGAGCGGCTGTGGCGATCTCTCAAATATGAATGCGTTTATCTCCACGCCTTCGAGACCGGTTCGGAGCTGCGCACTGGCCTTGCTCGTTGGATCACCTACTACAACACGCAGCGACCGCACTCGGGTCTAGCGGGGCAGACCCCGGCAGAGGCCTATGGACGGATCGACGCTTCAGATCATGGGGGGCATGCCCCCCATGATCTGATGACCAGACTGGCGGCATAATCACATCCGGGATTAGCTTAACTTCGCCGCCAACCTGTCCAAGAAGACGGGACCACCTCA
>NZ_BTGS01000044.1:0-996 GCF_042851395.1 Altererythrobacter sp. MTPC7
GAACCCAAGTGTCAGATGTCTGCTCTCAGACCTAAGACGACTAGATTCGAACTTCCGACTTTGGGGTGCGAAGCGGACGTTCTCCGAGCGGACTTCCAGCGTCCTCTCACTCCCGCTGAGCCAAGGCCGCCACAACGCTGGCGGCCATGAATTCTTCAGCCTCGTGACGACGGCGACGAAAGGGTGAAACCTTCTTGCGCTTCGTGCCCTCTAGGGCCTTTGAAATTGCGGCCAACGCGACGGCATGAACAAGATCGGGATGCATATACGAGATGCGTCCTCTGCTGCGTTTCGCAAAATATTGCGCTTACTTTCGACCAGGCGCTTCAAGCTCTCAGTTAGCACGAGCGTCGAACTCCCCAGCTTGATAAACTCGATCTCGCCATCGCCGATCAGTACGTAAAGGGTGCTGCGTCCAATCCCGAGATAGCGACAGGCTTCTGGAACCCGCATCGCGATCGGCTCGATGTCGATCTGGCGTGTCTGGCTGCCTCGCTGTTCGTTCGCGCCTGATGTCGACATGCCGGTCGGTCCTTTCATCGTCAGGGTGATGACGGACCGACCTGGGGGACATGGAGGGGGAGCAGGTCAGGCCCGCCATCGAGACCAATTATCGGTGAATGTGGCCCAGTCGCGCCAAATGACGTTTCTACGCTGGGGCAGCCGTTCTCACTCCATTGCTCCGATGCCCATAACTGTTTGAGCAGAATGCATCTGCACAGATCCATGCGGACGAGCTCGGAGCAGCTCTTTTCGGTATGTCATGATCGCTTCGTGTGCAATTTGGTCAACCGCCATCGCTATTTAGATTGAAAAGAAACAGAAATTTTCGGAGACCGCCGCAGGTGTATCCCCGTTGCCGTCGCTATTTGCTCAGCAAAACCAACCACCTGCAGCCCGACCGACGGCGCTGCTTTTATCTCGCGCTCGATTCCTTCTTCTTTTTCAGACGCTCACGAACACTGAATTCTTTCGCTAGCAGTGCGGCTTGCAAGC
>NZ_BTGS01000045.1:0-855 GCF_042851395.1 Altererythrobacter sp. MTPC7
CTAGGCCGTGTTGACAAAAGACATCAGCCATAAGCGGGCGGCGGCGAGGTTGAGGAAGCTTTCAAAGGAGAGGACGGTCTTATCGTAGCGGGTAGCGATACGGCGCTGCTGCTTGAGCTTGCCGAACATGCGCTCGACGCGGTTGCGGTCCTTGTAGCGGCGATAGTCAGGGTGCTCTGGGACCTTACGGTTCGAGCGGGGCGGGATGATTGGCAGGATGCCCCGGATCAGCAGGCTTTCGCGGAAACGGTCGCTATCATAACCTTTGTCCGCCAGCAGTGCCTTGGGCGTGGCGACAGGGATCGCCATAAGCGGCTCGGCAGCGGTGTAATCAGAGGCCTCGCCGCCGGTCAAGATGAAGCCGACAGGGAGTCCTTGATTGTCACATCGGGCATGGATCTTGCTCGTAAAGCCGCCGCGTGATCGACCAAGAGCGTTCGCACAAGCCCCCCTTTTCCGCCCGCTGCCGAGACGTGGCCGCGAACGCTAGTGCTGTCGATCATGTGCTGCCAGTCGTCGGTGAGGCCCAGATCGACCAGCGTTTGCAGCAAGGCATCCCAGACACCTTGTTCTGCCCAGCGCCGGAACCGGACATACACCGAGTTCCACTTGCCGTATCGCTCATGCATGTCGCGCCAGGGACAGCCGACCCGCAACACGTGGAGCATGCCATTGAGGAAGCGCCGATTATCGCCCGCTGGTCGCGCCCAGCGACCACGCTCAGGAGGCAACAGCGGCCCGATCAACTCCCACTCCGCATTCGACAAATCCCCGCGGCCCATGACTGCTCCTCAAAAAGCAGTCTTGAATCAGAAGACGGGGCCCTTGGGAATCCCTTTTGTCAACACGGCCTAG
>NZ_BTGS01000046.1:0-851 GCF_042851395.1 Altererythrobacter sp. MTPC7
TAGGGTCCGGACCCATAAACGGGATTCACAGCAGCATCGAGATGTGATTCACCAGCCTCCAGCGAGGAGGTGTGGTGGATGGCGGATTTCTTCTGGTTTTCGGATGAGCAGTGGGCGCGGATTGAACCGCTTCTGCCGCAGGATACGCGTGGTATTCCGAGAGTCGATGACCGTCGGGTGCTCTCCGGGATTGTCCATGCTCTGAAGAGCGGCGGTCGCTGGGGCGATTGTCCCGAGCAGGTCTACGGGCCGAAGAAGACGCTTTACAACCGCTTCCGGCGCTGGGCCGAGCGCGGCGTGTGGGAGCGCATCTTCGCCCAGCTTGCCGGGGTCGAGGGCGTGCCTGGCAAACTCTTCATCGACAGCAGTTGCATCAAGGTCCACCGCACTGCCGGAGGCGCAAAAGGGGGGCCTTGGCTCATGGTATCGGCATCACCAAAGGCGGGCGTAACACCAAGCTCCATGCCGTCTGCGACGAGAAGGGCCGCCCGCACGTCCTCCTGCTGACACCGGGCAATACACATGATGCCAAGGTCGCGATGCTGGCGATCAATGCCGTGCCGCCATCCGACTATCTGGTCGCCGACAAAGGCTACGACAGCAACGCTTTGCGTTCCTGGCTGATCGAACGCGGCACCACCCCGGTCATCCCGTCGAAGGCCAACCGCAAGGTGCAGATCGAGCATGACCGGCAGATATACCGCAAGCGCAATGTCGTCGAACGCATGTTCTGCCGCTTCAAGGACTGGCGCCGCGTCGCCACCCGCTTCGACCGCAATATCAAGACCTTCATGGCAACCATCGCCATCGCAGCCTTCGTCACGTGGTGGCTCTAATGAGTCCGGACCCTA
>NZ_BTGS01000047.1:0-835 GCF_042851395.1 Altererythrobacter sp. MTPC7
TTTGCAGACATAGCGTTCTCGCGGAGGTTCCAAAAAACTGAAGCGAAGCCGGGAGAAAGGGGCACTACCTTAGCACGGTGTCAATCGTTGAAACAAACTAGCTTGTATGGCTTCTCCCATGCACTCCATGTCATAGGAGGCGCATACGATTGTAGAATTAACTCCCGTGGCATTTTCGCGCCAGACTTTGTGCAGCCCCGAGCCACTGATATCTCCCATCCCAATGTTTTTAGACGATCTCCTTCAGCGCTATTTCGCAACGCATGACCTGTCATCGGTGACCCCAGATGCTATGGCCTCTGGCATTGAGCGCTGCAGGGCGGATTTCGGACTGGAGCAGGATCGCGGCAAACGTTTCGCGCTATGGTCGTTTCTGCATATGCTGGGGGTGGCACCTCACCTCGATGTGGCGTTCGAAGACGAAGATGATCTCGAGGCCGCACGCGACTTCATGGACCTGCTAGCCGCATCGCAAAAGGCGGAAGAGAATTGACCCGATCGGTCAACGACAAACTCCCTCCATCTTGTGCCCGAAACCAATCCGGCTTTTGTCGCGAACAGTCCTGAACCAGCTCAGCTGACGCCGGCAACGCACGCTCGCTTCGGGCCGTGTTGGCAGCTGCGCTGCCTGCCCGCACCACCCTTTGCGATCGGCGTTTCCCTCCGGTCTTTCAGACCTCCGGTGCCGTCCTCCCATGACCTGTTTCTTTTGGATGTCCGCAAGCCGGAGATGGTCTCCGGTCAAGCGCAAAAGGAGCATCATCATGACCAACATCGCCATCATCACAGGCCGCCTCGCACGCGATCCGGAAACCCGTCAATCCAATGGTGGAAC
>NZ_BTGS01000048.1:0-817 GCF_042851395.1 Altererythrobacter sp. MTPC7
TAGGCCGTAAACTCATAAACTGACTTGCGCGGCGCGGGCGCGGTTGATTCAAGGCTTCGGGAAGGAGCTTTGGATGACGCGTCGTAGATTTGAACTGACCGATGATGAGTGGCTGGTGATCGAGCCGTTGTTGCCGAACAAGCCTCGCGGGGTTCCGCGTGTGGATGACCGGCGGGTCATCGACGGGATATTGTGGCGCTTTCGCACGGGCAGTCCTTGGGCTGATATTCCCGAGCGCTATGGCCCACATACCACCTGCTACAACCGTTTCGTGCGCTGGCGCAAAGCCGGTGTGTGGGACCGCCTTCTCGAAGCGGTGAGCCAAGCCTTCGACGGCGAGTTGGTCATGATCGACAGTTCTTCCATCCGGGTCCACCAGCACGGTGCGACCCTAAAAAGGGGGACCCAAATCGCTGCATGGGACGTTCCCGGGGCGGTTTGACAACCAAGATCCATGCCCTGGTTGATGGTCGCGGCCTGCCGATCCAACTGCATCTGTCCGAAGGCCAGGCGAGCGATTGCCGTGAGGCCGAGAGGCTGCTGGCCGCCGTGCCGAACGCCACCACCTTTCTCGCCGATAAGGCTTATGACAGCGATGCCATTCGCAGTCAGATCACCGCGCAGGGTGGCTTCGCCAACATCCCAGTCAAGCGCAATCGTCGCAAAGGCTTCGCGTTCAGCAGCTTCCTGTATCGCTACCGTAATCTGGTCGAGCGTTTCTTCGGGAAACTCAAAAACGCCAGAGGCTTGGCCACCAGATACGACAAACGAAGCGATAACTTCCTCGCTGCCATCAAGCTCTTCTGCACACGCCTAT
>NZ_BTGS01000049.1:0-794 GCF_042851395.1 Altererythrobacter sp. MTPC7
CTGTTTGCCGCTCGCTGGTAGAGTTGCCGTCACTAATAGCGGTCGCTTGAGGGGACCAAGCGACCGCTTGAACGTCAGATTTCCGTCTTTTCTGCCAGTGTGAGAGCGTCCTCGATGTCTACGCCGAGGTAGCGGACGGTGTTCTCGATCTTCGAGTGACCGAGCAAAATCTGGATCGCCCTTATGTTTCCCGTAGCCTTGTAGATGATCGAAGCTTTGGTTCGACGCAGTGAGTGAGTCCCATACTCCGCTGGCAGCAGTCCGATCGCTTCGACCCATTCGTCAACGAGTCGGGCATATTGGCGTGTGCTTAGGTGGCGCGAAGCATCAACCCGGCTCGGGAAGACAAAGTCCTCGACCGCTCCACCTCTAATTTCTAGCCAGGCAAACAGGCTATCTCTCGCATCTTTTGCGATCTCGAATTGAACGGGCCGACCTGTCTTGCGCTGAGTAATCGTGGCTCGCGTCCTGATCTCTGGACCACTGACCAAATCGCCAATCTTGAGCTCAACGAGATCACAGCCTCGCAGCTTACTGTCGATAGCCAAGTCAAATAGCGCCCGGTCTCGAATTCGCTCCTCGCGATCAAGGAAGAATCGGATCGCCCAGATCTGCTTCTGATTGAATGGCCGCTTTGGACCAATCTTAGCGCCGAAGTTCCAAGGCACCCGGCTCTGAGAAGCAGGGTCAAAGTGTGAGTAAGTCATAGTTATTCTCCTTGGCCGGAATGGCCGAGAAGAACGTCCGCTTTTGGGTCCTAAAATCTGGAATGGCTACGTCTTACATTGGGGCGC
>NZ_BTGS01000050.1:0-574 GCF_042851395.1 Altererythrobacter sp. MTPC7
TTGAGCACCCGGAACCGTCTTCCCGAAGCCATCTGGTCGTGAACAAAGTCCAGGCTCCAGCGCTGGTTCGGCAGCGCCAGAACCGGAGCAGGTGCCCTTGTGCCAACAGCACGCCTGCGGCTACGTCGTCGCCTGACCGCCAAGCCTTCCTCACGGTAGAGCCTCTGGGTCTTCTTGCGGTTGATCATGATCCCCTCCCGGCGCAGCAGGATATGCAGACGGCGATAGCCGAACCGGCGACGCTGGTTGGCCAGCTCGCGCAGCTTCTCACGCAGATCGACGTCATCGTCCCGGGTGGAACGGTAACGCACGCTCTTGCGATCAGCATCGATGACACGGCACGCCCGCCGCTCGCTCATCCCATGGCACGCCTGGAGATGAGCAACAGCTTCCCGCTGCGCGGCGGGCGTCAAAACTTTTTTGCCAGAAGATCCTTCAACGCCGCCTTGTCCAGCATCGCATCGGCCAGCAAACGCTTCAGCTTCGCGTTCTCGCTCTCCAGCTCCTTCAGCCGCCGGGCATCGGACACTTCCATCCCGCCATACTTCGACTTCCAGTTGTAGATCGTCGCTTC
>NZ_BTGS01000051.1:0-528 GCF_042851395.1 Altererythrobacter sp. MTPC7
TGACGTGACCCCCAGCTTTCCCCCAACTGGGATTAGAGCCGGACAGTTGTTTTGCGCATAAGCGCGGTTGAAGCAATGGGCTGCGTAGCGGAGCCCGAAGGGCGTAGCGAAGCAGGCCATTGCTTATCCAGTTCGGCGGCGAACGCCGCCGGTGTTGCGTAGCCAAGGGATGAGTGCGGTCTCTCCCGGTTGTAGTCATCCACCCAGGCAGCGATCTCGACACGGGCATGGGCCATGCTCATGAACAGCGTCTCGTTGAGAAGCTCGTCCCGCATGCGACCGTTGAAGCTCTCGACATAGCCATTCTGCATCGGCCTTCCGGGCGCGATGTAATGCCACTCCACACCGATCTCCCCGCACCATGCCAGCACGGCGTTGCTGGTGAACTCGGTGCCATTGTCGCTGACGATCATGCCGGGCTTGCCACGCTGGGCGATCAGTTCGGCCAGCTCGCGAACGACACGGCGACCAGAGATCGACGTGTCCGGCACTGCTGCCAGACACTCCCGGGTCACGTCATCGACCACA
>NZ_BTGS01000052.1:0-493 GCF_042851395.1 Altererythrobacter sp. MTPC7
GGATCGCCGCTAATGAGTCTACGCCCTAGCATTCTCAAGCAGGTTCTCGACTATGTCATTGCGGTCCGGAAGGGCGAAAAAATCGATCCGCCAGCCCGTCTTAGGCTCTTCTTTAACTAGGCTCCTGCAACCTGCTTTTTCGGACATCCATGACGAGTTCAACGCCATCGTCATGCCAGGTTCTCTCGTAATTGCCTCCTAGCTGTTGCTTCACGGCCAACTCGATGAGGCGACTTCCGAAACCCGTTTGAGGCTCACTCGCCTTGTCGATGTAAGCTCCGTGTTCCCTCCAGCGGAAGCGGACCATCTCGTCCTCGGTTGAAAGGTCCAGCGAAATCCTTCCCTCGGGATTGGACAGAGCTCCGTACTTCATCGCGTTGGTAGCCAGCTCGTGGAACACCAATGCAACCGGCGTGGCGGCGCGGCTTTCGACCGCGATATCGGGGCCGGAAATAGTGAGGTGGTCCCGGAAATTTGGACAGGGTGCTAAGCT
>NZ_BTGS01000053.1:0-476 GCF_042851395.1 Altererythrobacter sp. MTPC7
ATGGAAGGCTCTCGCGTCCGAACGTCGGAACGAGCTACACCAAGATGGTCGAGCCTCTCACTATTGAGGGTTCTGTTGTAAAAAGCTTCCGAAATGCGATGCCTGACGTCGCTGTCGGTAATCTGTGAAGGAGCGCGTCATGTCGAAAAATAACTCACGCACGCAGGCATCGGCCGCTGTTCTCGCATTAATAGCTACCGCAGGGCTACATGCGCAAGCATCGGCTCAAACTAGCATTCCCAACAAATGGGACGTTTCGACCCGAAACATAACTGTGGATCAGAATCTGCCTTATATTTGCGATGCACCGCTACAACGGGCCGTCGCGACAGTGAATTCCTATGATCCGAATTTCCGCATAACTTACGGTTGGAATGTTCCTCCAACCGACAATCGCTCTGCGATGTATTATCGGTCGTATGGCTACGGTGCGACGAATACCCGTGCGCAAACCCTTAAATCTATCCAACCTTTGT
>NZ_BTGS01000054.1:0-469 GCF_042851395.1 Altererythrobacter sp. MTPC7
CGTGGTCGATGACGTGACCCGGGAGTGCCTGGCAGCGGTGCCGGACACCTCGATCTCTGGTCGCCGTGTCGTTCGCGAGCTGACCGCACTGATCGAACAGCGCGGCAAGCCAGGCATGATCGTCAGCGACAATGGCACCGAGCTCACCAGCAACGCTGTGCTGGCATGGTGCGGCGAGGTCGGCGTGGAGTGGCATTACATCGCGCCCGGAAGGCCGATGCAGAATGGCTATGTCGAGAGCTTCAATGGCCGGATGCGGGACGAACTGCTCAACGAGACGCTGTTCTTGAGTATGGCCCATGCCCGTGTCGAGATCGCGGCCTGGGTCGAAGACTACAATCGGGAGCGACCACACTCGTCTCTCGGTTACGCAACACCGGCGGCGTTCGCCGCTGAACTGGATAAGCAATGGCCTGCTTCGCTACGCCCTACGGGCTCCGCTACGCAGCCCATTGCTTCAACCGCGCTG
>NZ_BTGS01000055.1:0-468 GCF_042851395.1 Altererythrobacter sp. MTPC7
GGCTCTGTTGCAAAAATCGTGAAGCTTGAGCATGCTTGGCGGAGATTGGACGGACGGAACGATGACGGATTTCAAGTGGCGCCATTTCCAGGGTGATGTGATCCTGTGGGCGGTGCGCTGGTATTGTCGCTATCCGATCAGCTATCGCGACCTTGAGGAAATGCTGGCGGAACGCGGCATTTCGGTCGACCATACGACGATCTATCGCTGGGTCCAGTGCTACGCCCCGGAGATGGAGAAGCGGCTGCGCTGGTTCTGGCGGCGTGGCTTTGATCCGAGCTGGCGCCTGGATGAAACCTACGTCAAGGTGCGGGGCAAGTGGACCTACCTGTACCGGGCAGTCGACAAGCGGGGCGACACGATCGATTTCTACCTGTCGCCGACCCGCAGCGCCAAGGCAGCGAAGCGGTTCCTGGGCAAGGCCCTGCGAGGCCTGAAGCACTGGGAAAAGCCTGCCACGCTCAATAC
>NZ_BTGS01000056.1:0-457 GCF_042851395.1 Altererythrobacter sp. MTPC7
CGTGCACGATCAGATGGCGTCTGGCAGGCGGTTCCGCGTGCTCAACGTCGTCGATGACGTGACGAGGGAGTGTCTGGCAGCGGTGCCGGATACCTCGATCTCTGGTCGCCGTGTCGTTCGCGAGCTGACCGAGCTGATCGCCCAGCGTGGCAAGCCCGGCATGATCGTCAGCGACAACGGAACCGAGCTCACCAGCAACGCCGTGCTGGCATGGTGCGGCGAGATCGGCGTCGAGTGGCATTATATCGCGCCCGGAAGGCCGATGCAGAATGGCTATGTCGAGAGCTTCAACGGTCGCATGCGGGACGAACTGCTCAACGAGACGCTGTTCTTGAACATGGCCCATGCCCGTGTCGAGATCGCTGCCTGGGTGGATGACTACAACCGGGAGCGGCCACACTCGTCTCTCGGTTATGCAACACCGGCGGCGTTCGCCGCCGAACTGGATAAGCAATGG
>NZ_BTGS01000057.1:0-412 GCF_042851395.1 Altererythrobacter sp. MTPC7
CGACAAAGCGCCGAGCTATGGTGCAGCGATCACCGAATTGAAGCGCGAAGGAAAGCTGGACCGGGAGACGGCCCACCGGCAGGTGAAGTATCTCAATAACGTGATCGAGGCCGATCACGGAAAGCTCAAGATACTGATCAAGCCGGTGCGCGGTTTCAAATCGATCCCCACGGCCTATGCCACGATCAAGGGATTCGAAGTCATGCGAGCCCTGCGCAAAGGACAGGCTCGCCCCTGGTGCCTGCAGCCCGGCATCAGGGGCGAGGTGCGCCTTGTGGAGAGAGCTTTTGGCATTGGGCCCTCGGCGCTGACGGAGGCCATGGGCATGCTCAACCACCATTTCGCAGCAGCCGCCTGATCGGCGCAGAGCGACAGCCTACCTCTGACTGCCGCCAATCTTTGCAACAGAGCC
>NZ_BTGS01000058.1:0-402 GCF_042851395.1 Altererythrobacter sp. MTPC7
CCCCCTGATTTTCCTCCAAGTATGATTAGAGTCCGGCCCTGGCAGAAGGACGGACGAGATGAAGAGAAGGAGGTTCACCGAAGAGCAGATCATCGGCGTGCTCAAGGAGGCGGAGGCGGGAGCGAAGACCACTGACCTGGCTCGGCGGCACGGGGTTTCGGAAGCGACGATCTACAACTGGAAGTCGAAGTATGGCGGGCTGGAGGTATCCGATGCCCGGCGGCTCAAGGAGCTGGAGAGCGAGAACGCCAAGCTCAAGCGGTTGCTGGCCGACGCGATGCTGGACAAGGCTGCACTGAAGGATCTTCTGGCAAAAAAGTTCTGACGCCCGCCGCGAAGCGTGAAGCGGTTGCTCATCTCGAGGCATGCCACGGGATGAGCGAACGGCGGGCGTGCCGTGTT